>JAEESX010000034.1 GCA_016290145.1 Caryophanales bacterium | reverse complement strand
GTTCTTGCATGCCTTCAAATTTCAAAAACTCCACAGTGAAAATTGATAATGAAGAAAAGATGGCGGGTCTAGCCTTATTTACCGATGACTTACCTGCTAAAGATTTCTTATGGTGTCGTCCATTACGTAGTAATATTGCCTGTGGTCGTATTAGATCCATCAATATTCCAAAACTACCTAAAGGTTATTACTATGTCGATGCGAGAGACATCGCCAAAGAAAACGTTGTTAATATCATCTTTTCCGATTGGCCAGTCTTCGCTGATAGAAGAGTCAATTATTATGGTGAAACAATTGGTCTATTAATCGGACCAGATAAAGAAGTTCTCGAAGAACTCGCGAGAATGAGTCAAGTCAATTACGACGAAGAAACACCTGAATATGAATTAGTGAATTCGCAAATCCATAAGGAATTCAAAAAAGGTGATTATGAAAGCGCAAAGAAAGACTATGACTTCACCTTAACCGAAACATTTGAAACCGGTTATCAAGAACAAGTCTATTTAGAAACTCAAGGTATGATCATGTGGTTAGATGGTGACAAGATTACCATCAAAGCCTCCATGCAATGTCCTTTCTATATCAAAAATGCAGTGGTGAGAACTCTTGGATGTGATCCATCTAAAGTCAGAGTTATTCAACCAGCAGTTGGCGGTGCCTTTGGTGGCAAAGAACACTATCCATCTATGATGGCGGCGCAAATGGCTACTGCAATAGTTAAAATTAAGAAACCATTAAAGATGATTTTTGATCGTGGTGAAGATTTGATGTATACCACAAAACGTCACCCATCAAGAACCACCTACGAAGGATATGTTAAAGACGGAAAACTCGTCGGTGTTAAAGCCACAGTTAGACTTAATGGTGGTGCTTATAAAGGATGTAGTGGTGTTGTCCTTTCACGTGCGTTAATCGCAGTCGTGGATTGCTACAACATTCCAAACTTAGATGTCACAGGCGATGTCTATATTACAAACACCATGCCAACCGCAGCATTCCGTGGATTTGGTTCTCCACAAACTATCTTTGCTTTTGAAATGTTCATTGAACACATCGCAAAGAAGGCCGGACTTGATCCAGTAGAGTTTAAATTGAACCACTTAGTGGAAAAAGGAATGGTCACAGCGGTTTCTGGCAAGTTCCATGACGATATAATTCTCCCTGAATTAGTGGAAAGAGCCATGGAGATGAGCGATTTCAAACGTAAGTATAAAGAATACAGTAAACCAGGTTCCAACCGCGGAATCGGCCTATCTACGTTCTTACATGGCTGTGGTTTCACAGGAAGTGGTGAATCCACAATTATCAACGCTCAATTAAAACTCACAAAAGATGAGAACGATATCGTTCACTTATACACCTCACAAGTTGATTTTGGCCAAGGCAATAGAACCACACTTAAGAAAGTTGTCTCTAATACTTTAGGTATCCCAGAAGAACAAGTGACTCACGAAGCACCAGATACCGACCATACATTATCTACAGGTCCAACCGCGGCTAGTAGAACAATGATTATCGTTGGTTTCTTATGTGAAAAAGCCGCGAAACATTTAAAAGAAATCTGGAAACCAGGTGAATATCAAGAATGGATTGAACCATATGTTGGTCCAGATTATATCCATTGGGATGAAGACACCATGCAAGGTGATGCTTATCCTGGATATGCTTGGGGTGTCAATATTATTGAAGTCAGTTTTGATCCAATTACATATCAAATCAAAGTCGAAGGTTGCTGGTCCACATATGATGTCGGTCACGCAATCGACGATAGAATCGTTATCGGTCAAGCCGATGGTGGTTTAGCACAAGCTATCGGTTATGGATATTTAGAAAATATGGAAGTCGCTGAAGGCAGATTTAGACAAAAGACCTTATCCGACTATATCGTTCCAACAGCGGTGGATTTACCAATGATGGAAACTGAATTAATGGATAACTTGTTTGCCTATGGCGCAACTGGTGCAAAAGGCTGTGGCGAACTCACATTCGTGGGTGGCGCACCTGCATTAGGACACGCGATTGAAATGGCGATTAAGAAAGATATCCATAAGATACCTGCAACACCTGAATACTTAATGGAGGTAATTGAACATGGAAAATATTAGTTTTTATGTCGATGACAAAGAAGTAATTATCGATGTCGATCCATCTACAAGATTGCTTGATGTCCTCCGTATCAAATTACATATCACCGGTGTCAAAGAAGGATGCGGTGAAGGTGCCTGTGGCGCCTGCTCCGTTATTGTCGATGGTGTTTGTTATGATTCATGTTTAACACCTGTTGCTAACGTGATTGGAAAACACATCATCACAATCGAAGGATTTAGAAACACACCACAATATAGAATCATCGCTGATGCGTTCGCTGACTTTGGTGCTAGCCAATGTGGTTTCTGTACACCAGGTATGATTCTTAATACCTACACTCTTCTAAAGAAGAATCCTCATCCAACAGAAGAGGAAGTAAGAGTGGCTCTTTCAGGTAACTTGTGCCGTTGTACTGGTTATAACGCAATCGTTAGAGCGGTATTAGATATCGCAGAAAAAGGAGGAGATATTGAATGGTAAAACATTATATTCCTTCTACTCTTAAAGAAGCGTTAGAAGCATTAGATAAACATGACTGCTACATCATGGCTGGCGGCACTGATTTAATGGTGGTCAAACATCAAAGAAGTGGTTTGATTCCAAACTTTGATAAAGATGTTTGCTATATCTCTAACTTAGAAGAACTCCAATACATCTTTGAAGATGAAAAAGGTGTCCATATTGGAGCAGGAACAAAGTTCTCTGATATTGAAGAGAATGAATTAGTTCCAGAAATCTTAAAACAAATTATTCATGAACTCGCTTCACCAAATATTAGAAATATGGCCACGATGGCGGGCAACATCGCTAACGCATCACCTGCGGGTGACTCCATCGTTGGTTTATATCTTTTAGATGCTGAACTCGAATTAGTGAGTGTTAACGGCTCTCGTATGGTGCCTATTAAGGACTTCATCTTTGGTGTCCGTAAGATTCATAGAGAGAAAAACGAATTAATTAAAGAAATCTTCATCCCTCATCATGATGACTTAAATACTTACTGGAGAAAGGTCGGAAGCCGTGCCGCGGAATCAATTTCTAAGATTACCTTTGCCGGTGGATACGAAGTGGAAAACGGAAAAGTTAAAGACTTACGTATGGCCTTTGGTAGTGTTTCAATCACTTGTGTAAGAGATAGAAAGACTGAAGAAAAATATATCGGTATGTCTGTTGAAGAACTACATAACCATGTCGAAGATATCATCAAAGATATGGGCAAGTTCGTTCAACCAATTACCGATCAAAGAAGTACTAAAGAGTATCGTTACAAAGTGGCAATGAATATTCTTAAAGACTTCATCTTAACAATTGAATAGGAGGGTGTATGGGAAATAGATTTGTCAAAGGTTATAAGTGTACAATCTGTGGAAAGTTCTTCAAAGAAAATGAAGCATCATTAACTTGCCCAGACTGTGGTGAAAAAGGAATTCTCGATGTCGTATTTGATTACGATGAGGTGAAAAAAGTCTTAAATCTCGACTATTTTAAGCAAAACACCGATTATTCCATGTGGAGATACGCTCCACTTATGGGGATTAGTAATGAGCATATTCATGAAATGCTCCGCATTGGTTGGACCCCATTAATAAAATCAAACAACCTTGCAAAATTATTAGGTCTTAAAGAACTCTATATCAAAGATGATGGCCTCAATCCATCAGGCTCAAGTAAAGATAGAGCTAGTGGTGTAGCGGTTCTTAAAGCGATTGAAGCAGGCGCGAAAGTTATCTCATGTTCATCAACAGGTAACGCCGCAAGTTCATGTGCATGCCACGCAGCACACATGGGACTACCAGCAGTTATCTTTGTTCCAAAAAGAGCGCCAATCGGTAAGACCACACAAATATGTTTATATGGTGCGACATTGATAAAGGTTGATGGCGATTACAAAGCCGCCTTCCAATTATCAAAAGCCGCGATTGATAAATACGGTTGGTACAATCGTAACGCCGCCATCAACCCATGGATGGTGGAAGGCAAAAAGACAGTCTCATTAGAGATTGCCGAACAATTAGGTTTTAAACCCACTGATTGGGTGTGTGTCTCAGTAGGAGACGGATGCACAGTCGGAGGTGTTTATAAAGGATTTCATGATCTTAAGGAATTGGGGTTAATTGAAAGGAACCCACGTATTCTCGCCGTACAAAGTACAGGCTGCGAACCATTCGTTATTGCGGAT
The DNA here is from genome assembly GCA_016290145.1 of Caryophanales bacterium. GTDB lineage: Bacteria > Bacillota_I > Bacilli_A > RFN20 > CAG-826 > RUG13091. Next base: position 217 of record JAEESX010000034.1, on the reverse strand, counting down.
CACAATAATGAACCATTAAAAGAAGCAGATGAGAATACAATTGCTGACAGTATTGCTGTTGGCATTCCACGTAATCCGATTAAGGCTATTAATGCGGTTAGGAACAGTAACGGTGTCTGGATATCGGTACCAGATAGCGACATTCTTGAGGTAGAAGCCTTGCTAGGTCGAACTGAAGGTATCTTCGGGGAACCTGCGGGAGTTGCCTCGCTTGCCG
>JAEESX010000033.1 GCA_016290145.1 Caryophanales bacterium | reverse complement strand
TGGTTTCTTAATCTTCATTATGGCAGTGGCCATTTGAGCAGCCATCATTGATGGATAGTGTTCTTTTCCACCGAAAGCACCACCAACTGCGGGTTGGATAACTCTCACTTTAGATGGATCACATCCAAGCGTTCTTACAACTGCGTTCTTAATATAGAATGGGCATTGCATACTGGCTTTAATAGTGATCTTGTCACCATCCATCCACATAATCATGCCTTGGGTTTCTAAATAAACTTGTTCTTGGTAACCAGTTTCAAAGGTTTCTTCTAACTTATAGTCATAGTCCTTTTCCACTTCGTCCATGTTACCTTTTTTGAATTCTTTATGAATTCCGGACTTTGTGAAATCGTATCTTGGTTCAGCGACATCGTATGTCACTTGCACTAGCTTTGCTAATTCTTCAAGCATCGCTTTATCAGGACCGACTAATAAACCAATGGTTTCACCATAGTAATTAATCTTTCCTTCTGTGAATACTGGCCAGTCGGAAAAGATAATGTTAATAACATTTTCTTTCACGATATCTTTAGCGTCGACCCAGTAGTACCCTTTGGGTAATGTAGGTACGCCTACAAAACGTACACGTCCACAGGCAATATTGCTACGTAATGGACGACACCATAAGAAATCTTTAGCAGGTAAGTCATCAGTAAATAAGGCTAAACCCGCCATCTTTTCTTCGTTATCAATCTTCACTGTGGAGTTTTTGAAATTTGAAGGCATGTATGAACCTCCTTTCTTTAGTTAATTAGTGTTTAAATTCAATTGCTTTGTTTGGGCATTTAGAAGCGCATAATCCACATCTGAAACATTTATCAGAGTTGAATTCTGGAATCTTCTTTTCGTTCATATCAATTGCGAAGTATGGGCAGTTACGTGCACACATTCCACAATGAGTGCATTTCTCTTCCTTAACACGTGGAAGTTCTGCTTCATAGGTTGTAACTTTCTTTAATCCTGTCTTCATGACATCTTCCACGGATTTGAAACCATATTTTTCAAGTTCCTTTGGAAGGTCATCAAGAACCTTTTTGTATAATTCTTTGCCTCTTAACATAGGCGCGGATAACATACCCACTGCGGATGCACCGGCAAGCAAGAATTCGATAACATCTTTTGCATTAGCAACACCACCAACACCGATAACGGTTAATGATGGTTCGGCTTGTTTGATTGTATAGACTGTAGCTAACGCTAATGGTTTGATGACTGGACCAGACATCCAGACAAAACCTTTATCGTTATTAGCGGCCATGGTTCTATTTTCAACATCGATGACCATAGATGGACCGAGGGAGTTAATAGCGACAACACCATTAGCACCATTTTCTTTAATGACTCTCGCAAATCCCGCTGGATCTGGGATGTGTGGAGATATCTTCATATAGAATGGTTTTTTGGTGTGTTTTCTAATTGTTTTAACAACTTCTGCGAGTTTCTCTCTATCAGTTCCCACATAGTGGCAGCTAACTTCAAAGGCATCCGCAAACTTATCGAGCTCAGGAATTAAGATTTCCATATCTTCTTTGGTATAGCCAACAGAAATGATAAGCGGGCAATCACCTTTCTTGGCGACATATTCAGGAAGGAATTCATTAATCCATTTATCCTTGCTGTATTCTGTCCAAAGTTCGCAGTTATAGATAGCGTTGTTATCACCAATAATACATGGGTGTGGGATGTGGGCCATTTCCACAGAGATTGTTTTGGCAACAATTGCGCCACAACCAGCAACGTGGTTAAGCCATAACATCTTTTCAGCATCACCAACGAGTGGTCCTGCTGCAGGCATTAATGGGTTCTTTAACACTAAGCCATCAAATTTTGTCGTTAAATCCATAATTAGTTCTCCTTAATACGGGTCCAAAGATCTTTTGAAACATCAACAGATTCATTGAATAACTTTTCAACTTTCTTACTGATGATTTTTCTATTTTTGAGTAAGCATTTACCAGATGCATAAACATCATTTGGTCTAAGTGATGGATATAATCCATAGAACACATGACCAAAGGCATTTGTGTTATCCATGACAGTAAATGGTTTATATGGAACGAGCATAAAGTCCGCTTCATAATCTTTTTCAATTCTTCCTAATTTGATACCAAGCATTTTACTCACATATTCATAGGAGTTATTGATCATATCTAAGATTTCACCAAGGCCTAACGCTGTTGGAGTTTCGTTAAATAAGTGTGTTGTGTAGAAGGCATTTAAATATTCAGTGGCCATGTTGCTTGATAAGCCATCATTACCAACCATTACTTTGATGCCGTGGTTTAGATAATTTTTAATGTTTGGTAAACCAACTGCGTTATTCATGTTACTTGTGGTATTCACAACCATATAAGCTTTGTTCTTACCAACGATTTCAAGTTCGTTATCTTTGATATCAACACCATGAACAATTAAAGAATTAGGATTCACTAATCCGTATTTATCTAATCTTTCAATGATGCTCATACCATATTTCGCTTGAGAGTCTTCTTCATCCATTTTGCTTTCAGCAACATGAATGTGAACTGGACCATCTTTGAGTTTTCTTGATACGCTTGCGAGTGTTTTATTACTGAGCGTCATACTCGCATGCATACCAAATAAACCAGCGATGTGGTCATCTTTATTCTTTTGCATGAAGGAGATGTTTTCCTTAATGCATTTATCAACTGGGTATCTATCGCTTGTTTCAAAGCAAAGAACCGCTCTTAAGCCTAAGTCATTAACAAGTGCTTTCTTTAATGCTTTAAGTGAACCAGTAATATCTGTTCCAGAGGCGTGGTGATCAATAATCGTGGTGACACCATTTTCAATGAATTCTTTACCAGCGCAAATACCAGAATAGTATGTTGTCTTATTATCGATTTGTTTATCCATTCTCCACCACATCTGTTCAAGGATTTCTAAGAAGTTATGTGGATTGAATGGAAGAATCATACCTCTAGCAAAAATGCTATAAATATGAGCGTGGTTACAAACAAAGTTAGGAAGTAATAATTGTCCTTGTCCATCAATAGGTTTAACGCCTTTATCTTTGTATTTGGACATTGGTCCTACTTCAATGATTTGTTTGTCAAAAACTACATAGCCATTTTCGATGTAATTCTTGTAGTCAAATATTCTAACGTTTGTAATAACTTTCATTAAAATTTGACCTCCTTATCACAGTTAAGTAATTCACCTTTGCCACCGAGGAATGTTTCATCTTTCAAAATGAATTTTCCACGTAACATTGTGTGAACGATTTTTTCTTTTACTTTGATTCCTTCATAGATGCTATAGTCACAAGTTCCATGAGGTTTTCCGATTGGATATTCAGGGACATCTTTGATAAAGACTAAGTCAGCATCGTTACCTAATTTAATGCGTCCTTTTTTGGATAAACCCTCTAAATCTGCGAGATTTGCGCTCATTTTGTCGATAATCTTATCTCCAAATAACTTGTGCATCACAAGGAAGGAAGATTCAATTCCACCGATACCTAATGGGTGTCCCACTAGGGATGGATGATTCTTTTTATCTTCAGACATAAAGGCACAATGGTCAGATCCAATTGTGTTTACGAAATCAATATTTTTGATTAAGAGTTCTTGTTCTTTTTTGCTTCTAAGTGGAGGAGCAAATGTATATAAATAGCCTTGTTCGGTATCTAGAACTTCTTTGTTAAATGCGAAGTATTGAGGACATGATTCAACATAGAAATGTTTTCCTAAAATATCGCCATATTGTTCAATGAGTTGTCTAAGTGTTTCACCACTGCTGCAGTGAACCATATAGAGATAGCCGTTTGTGTCTTTCGCGTATCCCGCGAGTCTAAGCGCTTCTGTGATTTCGCACTTGCTAGGGCGCGCTTCTGCGATGTAGGTGCAGGAATACTCAGGTTTAAGAGAAACGAGCTCATCGTTCTCAATATGTGCGGTTACGAGGAAATTGTATTTCTTAGTTAACTTCAAAAGTTCAATGATGTCTTTATCATAGGTTCTTCTATGTGTTTCAGAGTAAGTTGTGAACAACTTGATTGTGTTCATACCTAACTTCTTCATTGTTAAGACATATTGTTCTAAATCGCCATTTGGTTCTCTAATACAAGAATGGAAGTGATAGTCGACATTGCATCCTTCCGCAAGAGCGAGTCTTTCTTTGAAAGATTGTTCTAACTCTTCGGCATTTCTAGTTGGATCTAAGAAGTCGATAATTGTGGTCACACCACCATAGGCCGCACAAATACTACCGGTGACAAAGTCATCAACGGATGTCACTGTGCCACAGTAAAGTGCGAAGTGGACATGTGGATCGATGAGGCCTGGGATGATTCTTAATCCTTCAGCATCAATCACTTCTTCCGCTTCTAAAAAGTCATTGCCGATATAAGCAAAACGACCATCTTTAATAAAGATGTTTACATTTTGCCATTTACCATCGATATAGACTTTGCCTTTGGTGATTAGTTTAGACATATTATTTTGCCGCTTTCTCTTTCATTGCTTTGAGAATCTTTTCTGGAGTAATTGGTAAGGAATTAATTCTCACACCGACAGCGTTA
>JAEESX010000017.1 GCA_016290145.1 Caryophanales bacterium | reverse complement strand
CTTGATTTATCCATTAATCAGTAATGGTGGTATCAAACTCATTTCCGCGAACTGTTTATTAGAAAATGATTCCGATCCAATAGTTTGGAGAGGACCACTTCTCGGTGGACTTATCAAACAATTTTACGAAGATGTCCTTTGGGAAGAATTAGATTATTTATTAATCGATATGCCTCCAGGAACTGGAGATGTCGCTTTAACAGTTTTTCAACAATTACCAGTCGATGATTTAATCATCGTTACATCACCACAAGACTTAGTGAGTTTAATCGTCACAAAGGCTATTAAGATGGCCAACATGATGAACATCAAAGTCTTAGGTGTTATTGAAAACATGTCTTACCTTGTCTGCCCAGACTGTGGTAAACAAATCAAACTCTTTGGTGAATCTCACTTAGAAGACTTTGCTAAAGAAATGAAGTTTGATATCTTAGCCAAATTACCTTTGGTAAGTGAAAACACAGTCCTTGTTGATAATGGTAAGGTTGAACAAGTTGTTCTCAATGAAATCCTTCCAGCCGTGGAAGCTATCAAAAAGGAGAAATAGTGTATGAATGAATTAGAAAGAAGAAGAGAAAATCTCTTCGCGATGATGAAAGAAAATTCCGTCGCCGTTATCTTTTCTGGTGTTAGTAAAATCGCAAGTGAAGATGAAACGTATCCATTCGTGGTGAATAATTCATTCTTCTATCTTACAAACATCTCTCAAGAACATAGTGTTCTTATGCTTGTAAAAGGCTTAGGTGAAAAGAAAGCTTACTTATTCATTGATGAATATAACGAAGTTAAAGAGAAATGGACAGGCAGAAGACTTACATTTGATGAAGCCGAACAATTAAGTGGCTTAGCCAATGTCTATAGCAGCGATAACTTCGCAAATATGCTTGATCTTGCTTTAACCAATTCCAATAACCAATATGGTTCTATCGCTACATTATACTTAGACTTAACACCAGAGATTAAAATCTCCGATGCTCAAAGCACAATCATCTTACGCGATGAACTCGAAGCGAAATATCCTCAACTCTCAACACTTGATATCAAACCATTCATCACATCTTTAAGAATGGTGAAATCACCATTTGAGATTGAACAAATTAGAGACGCAATCGCGGCGACTAATTTAGGTATTAACAAGTTAATCCTCTCATTACGTCCAGGTTTAATGGAATATGAACTCGCTGATGAATTCGAATTCTTCGGTAGAAGCCAAAACAGAAGCAAACTCGCCTTCCCAACAATTGTTGCGGCAGGTAAGAACGCTACTTGCTTACATTACCCAACACAAAACTGCGCAGTGAGAAGTGGTGAATTAATCCTCTTCGATCTCGGCTATAAGAGCAATGGTTATTGCGCCGATATTTCCCGTACTTTCCCAGTCGATGGTGTTTTTACCGGAAACATGAAGAAAATCTATGAGGCAGTCTTAAACTGCAACAAAGCGGTTATTGAATACGCACACGCAGGCTTAACAATCGCTGACTTGCAAGAATACGCAAAAACATTCTTAAAGAATGAATGTGTCCGTTTAGAACTTTTAGATGAAGAAGACGATATCAGAAAAGTCTACTTCCATAATGTCTCTCACCATTTAGGTTTAGACACTCACGATGCTTCTAATAGAGAAAAACCATTAGAAGAAGGCAATGTTATTACTGTTGAACCAGGCTTATACTTTGCCGACCTCGGAATCGGTGTTCGTATCGAAGATGATGTCCTCATCCACGAAAACTCTTCCGAAGTATTATCCGCAGGAATTCCAAAGGAAATTGAAGATATAGAAAAACTCTTCCGTACGAAAGGAAATTAATATGAAAAAGTACATTCTTTCTATCGACCAAGGTACCACATCAAGCCGCGCGATTCTCTTTGATTATGATGGACATATTTGTTCTATCGCTCAAAGAGAAATCGAATGCTTATTTCCTCATAGAGGATGGGTGGAACTAGATGCATTAGGCATCTGGGTTTCCGTCATCGATGTTGTTAACGAAGTCTTAGTTAAGGCTAACGTCACAATGGATAGTGTGGATTCCATCGGAATCACCAACCAAAGAGAAACCTCAATTGTGTGGGACAAAAAAACTGGTTTACCAGTTTATCACGCAGTTGTGTGGCAATCACGTCAGTCCGCGGACATCTGCGACCGTTACGAGGACAAGAAAGAATTGATTCATAAGAAAACCGGATTACTCATCAATCCATACTTCTCCGCAAGCAAGATTAGATTCATTTTGGACCACGTTCCAAATGGACAAAAACGCGCTGAGAATGGTGAACTATTATTCGGTACAGTGGACTCCTGGCTCATCTATAAGATGACCAAAGGAAAAGTTCACGCTACTGATGCGACAAACGCCAGTAGAACAATGTTATATAACATCAACACAAATAAATGGGATGATGAATTACTCAAACTCTTTAACGTTCCAAAAGCAATGTTACCAAAGGTTTGCCCATCATCTTATCAATACGGTGTCGCTAGCTTCTTCTCCAACAAAGTGAAGATTTGTGGTGTGGCTGGTGACCAACAAGCTGCTTTATTCGGACAAACATGTTTCGAAGAAGGTGAAAGTAAAAACACATATGGCACAGGTTGCTTTATGTTACTCAATACTGGTAGCCAACCAGTCTTATCAAAAAATGGTTTATTAACCACAGTAGCATGGCAAATTGGTGACAAAGTCACCTACGCCCTTGAAGGTTCAGTATTCGTGGGTGGCGCGGTCGTGCAATGGTTAAGAGATCAAATGAGAATGCTTCATGACGCTGCTGAGAGCGAAAAATTCGCTGCAGAAGTTAAAGATACAAATGGTATGTACTTTGTACCAGCATTCGTCGGTTTAGGTACTCCATACTGGGATGATGATGCAAGAGGTTCTGCCTTTGGCATTACCCGTGGTACCACAAAGAACCATTTCATTAGAGCGTGTTTAGAAGCCATTGCATATCAATGCAAAGACGTCTTTGAAATTATGAAAGAAGAAACCAGTGGTTCGTTAAAGAACCTCAAGGTTGATGGAGGTGCAACAAAGAACAAACTCTTGATGCAATTCCAATCTGATATTTTAAAGACTGACATCATGCTTCCAACATGTTTAGAAACAACCGCATTAGGTGTTGCTTACCTAGCCGGTTTAGCCAGTGGATTCTATAAAGATCTTGCGGAAATTAAATCCATCCATTCATACCAAGCGATTTTCAAACCACAGATGTCCACTGAAGTCATCAATCAGAAGTATTCTGGTTGGTTAAAAGCTGTCGAAGCGACGAGAAAATTCAAATAATAGGTTAACCTACCTATGTCAGGAGGTGAAATAGTATGGCAAACTTTACTATTTTCAACAGACAACAGTTCGATGGAGTCATCAATAATCTCAGTATTTCTGACTCATTAAATAAAGATGTTGTCTATCAAATCTATACAACCGCTAACGAAGGCATTCAAAGCCTCATCGAGAGCGGACTTTTCCCACGCTTTGGAAACGTTAATCCATTCGAAATCATTTACTATTGTGTAGGTGAATACACCTACACAACTCATGGCAAACCAGCAGAGGAAATTGCCAAGATGGGTGCGGATGAAAAATACATCACATCGATCGCTTCTGTAGTTAGTGATAAGTACCTTTCTTTAGCGATGTTCAACCACTCCGAAAGAAAGCTCGCAAATAAGTTCATTCCACCGGTTTCTTCTTTGAACCTTTACTTGAACTTCATGCTTAACATCTTATCAACCTACCAAAAGAATGACCCAAAGCAAACACTTATCACCGATTTGCTCATCAAATCAGTGTCTATTTCTCGTTGCATTTTACAACTCATCACTGAGGGTTATGAGACTGAAGCTTTCTCTAACTGGAGAACACTTCATGAATGTGAATGTACTCTTTTATTACTCGATAAATATAAAGATCCACTCATCAACCGCTATCTCATCCATATGCAATACGGTATCGTTTTCAAAAACGGTGATACCTCAGATGAGAAAGGAACACGTATTTTTAACGACATGAAGGAAGAAATGCGTGCTCTTGATTTAAAGAGTAAGGACATCAAAAAATACATCGAATATGGCTGGTTATACGAAATTCCAGGCGTCAAAGAAGATGAGAAATTCAAACTCAACTTTAGAGATGGCTTAGAAAAACTCGCTGAATTATCTATGTATTCAAACCGTTATGAGATGTCTAGTGAGATTATCCATAGCACTCCAATGCTTATTTATTCCAATAAAGAATACTTCTTCTTCATCACCTTATTATCTTTATATGAATCATTCTTCCGTTTGGAAAAAGTCTTCTTATCTCTATTTGCTAAAAATATGAGTGAAGAACAAATGAAGAGATATTTAGATATGAGAAGTGTCTATTACGCACAACTCGTTAATATCCATAAAAGAGAAGTTAATTCTTTCAAACAATGGCAAGCAAATAGAAAGTAATTATTTTACAAGTAAAATAAAAGTGCAACTCGCGTTGCACTTTTTTTGTTTTAACTTAACGATTAGTCTTCGTAGCAGCTGCCACCGATAAATTCACGAATGATGGAGTTGCATGGGACCCATTCATCTGGAAGATCATCGAAGAATTTGAGCATTCTGATTAATCTTTCAGCGACTGGGAAGTATTCGTTTTCTGTATCAATACTTTCAAGTAATGGCATTGCGTATTTCTTTTCCGCACATAATTCGAATGCAGAGAAGGAATTGTAAACGTAGTTAGCGCCTTCTTGTGTATTGTAGATGGATTTGAATTCACCTCTACGAACACTGGCCCACATACTCATTGTGTCGACTGCGGAAGCATTACGTGTACGATAGTCACGGATAATTCTTCTTAATAAACGTAAGTCTGTTAAGGATAATGGGTTGTGATCATCGATATTGACTTGAGCTTGTGGAGCAATGAAGATTTTGAATTTTTGGTGACTTGGAATTGAGGAAGTCATCTTTTCATTCAAGGCATGAATACCTTCGATAATGATTGGTTGATCATTTGGAATGGTTAATGTTCTGCCTGGAACACGGTGTCCAAGTTTGAAATCAAACTTAGGAAGTTGAACTGTTTCACCAGCGATGAGGTCCGCCATATTTTCGTTAAATAATTTGATATCTAACGCATTGACGTCTTCTAAGTCTGGATTGCCATCTTCATCTTTTGGTGCTTGATCTCTTGGCAAGTAGTAATCATCCATAGAAATACGGATTGGATTTAAGCCACGGGATAAGAGTTCAATTCTTAATCTGTTAGCGAATGTTGTCTTACCAGAGGAAGAAGGACCAGCGATACAAATTAAACGGATGTTTTCTTTGTCTTCTTCAATCATTTGTCCTAATTCACAAAGTTGACGGTTGTGTTTTTGTTCACAAAGAGTAATGAAATCGATTGGACCATCTGTTTCAATTCTCTTGTTAATACCATAAATGGTATCGCATCCAGTTGATTTTGCCCATTGGTGAGCTGTTTTAAGTGTCTTACCAAATGTTGGAGCATCTTCGAATGGTGGGATTACGCCACCGACTTCTGGACGTGGATATTGAATGATGATACCTGGGTGATAGAACTTGAGGTTCCATTTTGTAATATAGCCTGTGGATGGAACCATACGGTTGTACATATAGTTCTTGTAGTTGCCACATGTGTAAATGTGAGCAGTCTTTTCAGGACGGTATTGTAAGATTTTCACTTTGTCTTCAAAGCCTTCTTTTGCGAAAATCTTAGCGGCTTCTTCTTTATTGACGATGTTTCTTACTAATGGTAAGTCCGCAGCAACGATTTTCTTCATTTCTTCTTCGAGGTCTCTAACCATTTGCATATTACTATGCATATTTGGTGTTAAGATTTGCATGAAGATAGAACGAGAAATGTTGTAAGAGAAACGGATTTCAAGGTCTGGTCTGATATTGTGCATAGCCATAGCCACTAAGAAACGAAGGGATGCTTCGTATGATGGTTTGGCATCACGATCTTTACATGTTAGTGGAACAACTTCGGAATCCTTATCTAAGACATATGTTAATTCACGAACACGTCTATTAACGTATGCACAAATAATATCCTTATCATTTCCAACAACTTCTAGAACTGTAATTGGCTTGTCGTAAGTTTTTGTTTCCTTATTAAAAGTAACATTGAATGACATATAGTTCTCCTTTCAATTGAGCATATAGATTTTACGATACCCTTGATATTATATCAAACAAAAAATGAATATTATATTTAAATAGATGAAATCTCTTTACTGACCACCCAAAATGTCACAAAAAATAGCTGTCATTTTTTAACAACAAAAATACATTATAGTAGGTTATTATTTCTAAACACTTTTTTGTTGTCTAAAAATGAGGGAAAATCTGGTTCGGCCTGTTTTTATTGAATATTCAAAAGAATATTGAGATAATTATTTCGGTATAAAAAAGGAGCCCTTTCAAATATGAAAAACATGGTTTATATCCAATCAGGTGGACCAACTTCCGTCATTAACACATCTTTTTATGGTGCAATTAAGGAAGCAAAAAGACATCCTGAAGAAATCACACACATCTATGGTTCCGTTCACGGAATCGAAGGTCTTATCGATGACGATTTAATCGACGTCGGTTTAGAAGATGAAGAACAAATTGAATTGTTACTTCAAACACCAGGTAGCATCTTAGGTACTACAAGAAGAAAACTACCTAAGGACATTAATGATCCAATCTACGCAAAGATTATTGAGAACTTACAAAAACACGAAATCAAATACGTTTTCGTCAATGGTGGTAACGACTCAATGGATACTTGCTATAAGTTATCATTACTCGTCAAACAATTAGGCTTAGACATCGTTGTCGTTGGTGTCCCAAAAACAATTGACAATGACTTAGCCGCAACAGACCACTCCTTGGGTTTCCCAAGCTGTGCTAAATTCGTTATCAACACAGTCAACGCATTAATCAAAGATGCTTGCTGCTTCAAAGTTGGTAAAGTCCACATCGTGGAAATTATGGGTCGTGATGCTGGCTGGTTAACAGCTGCACCAGACGTGTTACCAGAAGGCAACAGACCACACTTATTCTACTTACCAGAAAACAAATTCGACTTAGATCAATTCTTAGCGGATGTCAAAGCGGTTTATGAACGTGAAGGCTATGCAATGATCTGTATCTCCGAAGGTTTACAAATCCCACGTGACATGAGCAATGTCCGCGTTGACGGATTCGGACACGCACAATTAGGTGGTGCTGCCACAGAATTATGCCACATTGTCGAAGACAAATTGAACTTACCTACACGTGCAGTTGAATTATCACTCACACAACGTGCATGCCCAGTGTTCATTTCCAAAGTCGACCGTGAAGAAGCTATCAAGACAGGTGAAATCGCTGTCAGAACAGCATTAAACGGTGAAACCGGTAAGATGATTGTCTTTAAGAGAACAAGCAACAAACCTTATATGATTTCCTTCGAACTCGAAGACTTATCCAAGGTTGCTAACGCTGTTAGCTTAATCCCACAATCTATGATGAAAGACGTCACAAGAATGGATGAAACATTCCGTCAATACATCAGACCATTAATTAATGGTGAAGTTCAATTAAAATGCAAAGATGGTATCGCTTTAGTTACAAACTTCAAATACATCAAAGTTAAATAGTTTCTATGAAAGAATGGTACAGACAGTTGAGGCTTGAGTATCAAGTCGCTTTGTGGTCCACAATTGTTGTTGCTGGATTAGTAATTTTGTGCGTACCATTCTTCTTTTTCTCTCTTATGGAGATTCCTCAAGGAATCGCTTTAGGAGGATTATTATCAATTATTATTTATATAGTCCTCGGACTATGTAACAACGAAGAAAAAGCCAAACAATCTTTAGTGCTTACCATAGTGGTGATTGCAGTGAAGATGGTTCTTATCGCTGGTGTATTATTCCTAGTTGGTTGGCTTTATTACGGTAAGGGCTTTCACGCCTTTAATATTTTCGCGGTTGCGGGTGCATACTTCATTCCGCTAATCGTTCACCTAATCTTAGTCAGAAAGGAGAAGTAATGGACATTGTTGCTCAATTAAAATCAACAGAGTTAGCTGGTGGTGTTTTTACCTCAATGCTTGTGATGTTAATCATGATCATTTTGGCTATCTACATTGGCATCAGGGCCCATTTTCATAATCCTTTGAAGAAGCCAAAAGGAATGCTTTTGGTTGCGGAAATCGGAGTTACTTTCTTTGAAAACTTCGCTGAAGGTTTATTAGGCAAGAGATTTAGAATGCTCGGTGGTTATTTAATGGCTATCGGTGTTTATCTATTCTTAGCCTTTATCTTTGGCCTTACAGGACTCCCATCTCCAATGACTACATTAAGTGTCCCATTATCATTAGGTTTATCGACCTTCATCTTGATACATGCCACCGCGATTAAATATAACAAAATCCGTTACTTCAAACGCTATGTGGAGCCACTCCCATTATTCTTACCAATTAATCTCATCTCTATGTGGGCTCCATTATTATCCTTAACGCTCCGTTTATTCGGTAATGCGTTATCAGGATTTGTCATTATGAACATCGTTTATTTTGGCTTACAAAACTTATCCGCAGCGGTGTTTGCAAGTCTCGAGGCATCGATGGGAAGTTGGAACGAAGTATTCTTCGCTCCATTTGTCGCCTGGATCTTGCATCTATACTTCGACCTCTTCTCCGGTTTCATTCAGACAACAGTTTTCTTGTCTCTCACAACCATATATGTAGGTCAAGAAGCACCAGAGGAATATCTCGATTAAAAATCTTAAAAGAAAGGAGAATAAATTATGACAGCAGAAGCTATGAAATTCTTAGCCATTGCCATTACCATGTTAGCCGTTATGCCAAGTGCTATCGGTGAAGGACTTGTCGTCAGCCACGCAGTCGATGGTATTGCCCGCAATCCAGATGTCTATAGCAAATTACGTACAACAATGATTCTTGGCTGTTCCTTAGTTGAAACAACCGCTATTTACGCATTGTTAATCGCAATCTTGCTTATCTTCGTCGCAAAGTAAACATTTAACAAAGGAGGTAGCACATGTTTAACCTAGTCAGTCTAGCGTCAATCGATGTCGGTGAATATATTCAAAAGAACCTAATACCTAATTGGGTGTCTTTCGTATGCCAACTCGGTGCCCTCGTTGTGATGATTCTTGTCATCTTCTTTGTCGCCTATAAGCCAGTTCGTAAAATGCTTAAAAAACGTTCTGATTATATCGAAGACAATATTAGACAAGCAGAAGAAGCAAAAGCGGAAGCTTTAAAGAACGCTTCACAGAGTGAAGAAGCAATTATTGCTAGCAAGAAAGAAGCTGCGAATATCATCGCTCAAGCGAAAGAAACAGCGGACAATAACTCACGCGCAATGATTGAAGAAACACGAAACGAAATTAACAAGATGAAATCACTAGCGGAGGAAGATATCGCTAGAAGTAAAGAAGAAGCTAAGGAAGAAATCCGTCAAGAGATGGTTTCTGTCGCATTAGCGGCTTCAGAAGAAGTTTTAAAACGAGAAGTTAATGAAAAAGATAACGCTCGTATCGTAGAGAACTTCATTAAGGATATGGATAAATAATTATGGAAAACGTCGCTTCACGTTACGGTTTAGCTTTATATTCGCTAGCCTTAGAAGAAAACAAAATTGATTCTTGGCAAACTGATGTAAAGACATTAAAAGGCATTTTCTTAGAAAATCCTGATTTTATCATGATCCTTGGAAGTTCATTTATTTCTCTTGAAGAAAGAATAGAGATACTCGAAAAGACATTAAAAGGTGTCGACAAAAACATTGTCGCGCTTATTGATGTGATCATGGAAAATAACCGTACAGATTTACTCATCGATGTATTCGATAGCTTTAATAGCTATTGCAATCAATATCGTGGGGTTAGTGAAGGACTTATCTATAGCACCTTAAAACTAGATCAAACAGTTATCGACCAAATTGAAAAGAAAATTTCAAAGATAGAAGGCAGTAAAGTGGAACTCAAAAACGTCATTGACCCATCTTTAATTGGTGGTGTGAAAGTCGTGATCAAAGACCGCATTTACGATGGTTCTATCAAACACAACATTGAAATGATGAAGAAAGACCTTTTGAAATAAGGAGGGTACAAGTATGAAAATTAACGCGAATGAAATCAGCGCTCTTATAAAAGAGCAGATTAAGAACTATCACGCGAAGATTGATTCCAGCGATGTCGGAACAGTTGTCACCGTAGGTGATGGCATTGCTTTAATCTATGGTTTAGACCAAGCCATGTTAGGTGAACTTCTTTTATTCCCTAACGATGTTTATGGTATGGTCATGAACTTAGAAGAAGGCCATGTCGGCGCAGTTCTTTTAGGAGATGACACTCTCATTAAAGAAGGCGACACAGTGAAACGCACCAAACAAGTTATGGAAGTTCCAGTCGGGGATGAATTATTAGGCCGTGTCGTTAATGCCTTAGGACAACCAATCGATGGACTCGGAGAAATCAAAACCAAGAAATCTCGTCCTATTGAAAGAATCGCTCCAGGCGTTATTACTCGTAAAAGCGTTAATACTCCTTTAGAAACAGGTATCACAGCGATTGATGCGATGACACCAATCGGTAGAGGACAACGTGAACTTATTATCGGTGATAGACAAACTGGTAAAACCGCGATTGCTATCGATGCCATCATCAATCAAAAAGGAAAGAACGTCCTTTGTATTTATGTTGCTATCGGACAAAAGAATTCCACGGTCGCCCAAATCGTTGACAAACTCAAAGAACACGGCGCAATGGAATATACATTAGTCATGGCCGCAACAGCTAGTGAACCAGCTCCAATGCTTTATGTCGCTCCATATGCAGGATGCGCAATGGCAGAAGAGTGGATGGAACAAGGCAAAGACGTTTTAATCATCTATGATGATTTATCTAAACACGCTGTTGCCTATCGTGCTTTATC
The DNA here is from genome assembly GCA_016290145.1 of Caryophanales bacterium. Classification (GTDB taxonomy): domain Bacteria; phylum Bacillota_I; class Bacilli_A; order RFN20; family CAG-826; genus RUG13091. Next base: position 11,754 of record JAEESX010000017.1, on the reverse strand, counting down.
CTTATTACTCAAACGTAGCCCAGGTAGAGAAGCCTATCCAGGTGATGTCTTCTATTTACACTCACGCTTACTTGAACGTGCATGTAAATTAAGCGATGAATTCGGTGGTGGATCAATTACCGCCTTGCCAATTGTTGAAACACAATCTGGTGATATTTCCGCTTATATCCCAACAAACGTCATTTCTATTACTGATGGCCAAATCTTCTTGACCACAGATTCATTTAACGCCGGACAAAGACCTGCTATCGATAGCGGTTTATCTGTCTCCCGTGTTGGTGGTGCAGCACAATATAAAGCAACTAAACAAGTTGCTAGAAGTTTAAAGATTGATTTAGCAAGTTTCTTAGAAATGAAATCCTTCTCTCAATTCGGAAGCGATTTAGATAAATCAACCTTAGCAATCTTAAAACATGGTGAAGTGTTACTTCGTATCTTAAGACAAGAACAATACAAAGTTCGTTCTTTAGCAAAACAAGTCTTTGGCTTATACCTTGCTAAAACAAATAAGTTAGACGAACTTCCAATTGAAGAAGTTAGCAAAACTGTCGAAGATGCATTTGAATATGTGTCAAACAACAAACCAAATATCTTAAAAGATATTGAAGATAAGAAAGAAATTACAGAAGAAAACGAAAAAGCACTTAATGCTGCAATTAACGATTTCTTCGAAATTAATAAGAAATAATGTCACAAGAAGTTACCAAAATTAAAAAGAGAATAGGTTCCGTTAGTGGTGCTTTAAAAGTCACCAGTGCGATGAAGCTCGTTTCCACGGTTAAATTAAAGAAGTGGAAAAACAAAATGATGAGTAATCGCGACTATGCAAAAGAATTAGAGGATGCCACTAATGTTGTTTTATCCTTTGCTAAAAAAGCAAAGACTCCTTTTAATGTCCCTAATAACGATACCGATAAGAACTTATACATTATCGTTTCATCAACATTAGGTTTATGCGGTTCTTATAACAACAACATCTTCAAGTTAGCGGATGTCACATTAAAGGAAAAAGATGACGCTATTATCTTAGGTAACAAAGGCATTGCCCATTATGAAAGTGGTGAATTCACTAAAGTGGAAGGATTTGAAGAATATTCTTCTATTGAAAACTCATCGCTCATTAATTCATTAATCTCATTAATAACCAGTGAGTATATCAAGGGCAAATATCACGAGATACACTTGATATATTCAGAATACAAGAACTCCTTGGTTTTTATACCAAAAGACTTCAAGATTCTCCCACTTCACGAAGTGGAGACTGATGATAATGGATTCGCACCAATCTTAGAACCTGATGAAAAATCATTAGTGGAAGAAATCGTGCCAATTTATATCAAAACAATCGTTTATAGCAAGTTATTAGAAAGCGAAGTATGTGAACAAGCCGCGCGTTGTAACGCGATGGATAACGCCACAAATAACGCGAAAGACTTGCTTGAACAACTCAAGATTGAATTTAACAAAGCTCGTCAGAGTGCAATTACCCAAGAAATTACGGAAATTGTCTCGGCAGCCAATGCTGTATAGGAGGAAAAGTTATGAAAGATTTAACTGTCAAAGGAAAGATTATTCAAGTTGTTGGTCCAATTGTTGATGTTAGATTTAAAGATCAACATTTGCCTGAATTACTTACCGCTTTAGAAATCCCTTTAAAAGATGATAAGAAACTAACTGTAGAAGTTGCTCAACACATCGGTGATGATGCGGTGAGATGTGTTTCTATGGGTCCAACCGAAGGTCTCGTGCGTGGTATGGACGTCATCTCTTTAGAACATCCAATCTCTGTCCCTGTTGGTAGAGAGACATTAGGTAGAATGTTCAACGTTTTAGGTGAACCTATTGATGGTCTAGAAGAGATTAAAGATGCGAAGAAACTTTCTATTCATAGAAATCCTCCAAAATTCAAAGATCAATCCGTCAAAAAAGAAATCTTTGAAACAGGTATTAAAGTTATCGACCTCCTCTGCCCATATGTTAGAGGTGGCAAGATTGGTTTATTCGGTGGCGCCGGTGTTGGTAAAACCGTCTTAATTCAAGAATTAATGAATAACATCGCTAATGAAAAAGGTGGTATTTCCGTCTTTGCTGGTGTCGGTGAAAGAAGCCGTGAAGGTAATGACTTATATCACGAAATGAAACAATCTGGCGTTTTAAGCAAAACTGCATTAGTGTTCGGTCAAATGAACGAACCACCAGGAGCACGTATGAGAGTCGCTCTTTCTGGTTTAACTATGGCGGAATATTTCCGTGACCAAGAACATAGTGATGTCTTGTTATTTATCGATAACATTTTCCGTTTCACACAAGCTGGTAGTGAAGTCTCCGCCTTATTAGGTAGAATGCCTTCCGCTGTTGGTTATCAACCAACACTTGCTACAGAAATGGGTCAATTACAAGAAAGAATCACGTCTACAAAAGATGGTTCTATTACATCAGTCCAAGCGATTTATGTTCCTGCTGATGACTTAACTGACCCAGCACCTGCTACTGCATTCTCTCACTTAGACGCAAAGACCGTTTTAGACCGTAATACAGCGGCTTTAGGTATTTACCCAGCTGTTGATCCACTTAACTCTTCTTCAACCGCTCTTGAGCCTGCTATCGTGGGTGAAGAACACTATAAGGTTGCAAGACGTGTTATTGAAATCCTTGAAAGATATAAAGAACTTTCCGATATCATTGCCATTTTAGGTATGGACGAATTATCTGATGAAGATAAGAAAGTCGTGGAAAGAGCAAGAAAGATAAGAAACTTCTTATCTCAACCATTCCATGTCGCATCTCAATTTAATGGCATTCCAGGTATCTATGTGAAAGTTCAAGATACAGTTAGAAGCTTCAAAGCCATTTTAGATGGTGAAGCTGATGACTTACCAGAAGTCGCCTTCTTATATGTTGGCACAATTGAAGAAGCTAGAAAGAAAGCTGAATCCTTAAAGTAATATGGCCAACCAAACATTCCATTTAAGCATCCTCACACCTTATGGACACTACTTCGATGGTGAAGTGGAATTTTTAGAAGTGCGATCCGATAAATATAATCTTGGTATCCTACCAGGACACGCACCTCTTATTTCAACCATCGCAATTAGCAAGATGAGAATCAAAGCTCATGGTCGAGAAATGCTTTACGCTGTCGGCGGTGGAGTTATTACCATTACGAAAGAAAAAACCACACTCGTTTTAGACTCTTGCGAACGCGCAGATGAGATTGACTTGGAACGCGCAAAAGAAGCAAAACAACGTGCGGAAGAAAGGTTAAATAGTAATGAAAACGCGGTCGATGTCAACCGCGCTAAGATTGCTTTACTTAAAGCTATTAATAGAATCGAAGTTGGTTCTAAATACTAGCAACTAAATCACTTAATTCAGAACCATCGGCAATAGACCAGTCGATGGTTTTTGTTACCTCGTCATCTTTCACTAAAGAAGCAAAGGCATAATATTCAACATTAAACTTTGTATATAATGCGTTTAAATTACCTTCATAATTAATAAAATTAATTAAGACAATTGGTTTCTTCGCTTTAGCCACTTCATTAGTGATGATGTATTGAGCTGCTAATGAAACAGATCTATCATCATTTTGATCATACATATAAGCGATGTAGTTTTTGTTCTTTTCAACGTAACTTGTGAACTCTTCTTCACTTTGTACCATATAGATTTTGGAAGAGAAGAAATGCTTATCTAAGATATTGCTTAGTCCATAGTAAGAATCAAACTTTGCGTTGCTAACTTCATAGGTTAACTTTCCGTCGTTAATAAATTGGATTCTTGGGAAATAGTAATCAGTAAAAATATCTGGATATGGACCTTTGAAATCTATATTAAACTCTTCCTCAGTTAAGCCATACATATTGCATGTATAGATTGTCTTTTTGCTGTTCTTTGCATACTTCTCAAGAAGCGGTCTTAAAGTGGTGCAATGAGAACAGGTTGGAGAATATTGTTCAAAAACAAATTGTTGCTTGCTTTCGATTAATCTCAAAAGATCATATTTTCCAATCTCCACTAAACCGTTTTTGCCAACATTATTAATAGCGACGATACTGTGTTCAGTATCTTGGCAAGCACTTAGTGATGGGACAAGGAGTAATAAAAGTGGAAGTGTATAATATTTTTTCATGCGATTAGTATATCACAATTTCGTAATGTAATACGAAACACTTTGTGATAAAGTATTTATGATATAGGAGGACCTATTATGCATTGTTGGCATGACGTTAAACCCACCAGAATTACACCTGAGAATTTCTTATCTTTGATAGAAATTTCTAAAGGCAGCAAAAATAAATATGAATTAGATAAAGAAACAGGCCACTTAATTCTTGACCGTGTTTTATTCACATCTACTATCTATCCACAAAACTATGGTTTTATTCCTAGAACATTCGCTAGAGACTATGACCCACTTGATGTCTTAGTTCTTTGCAGTGAATCCATTCTTCCAATGAGCTTTGTGAGATGTTCTCCTATTGGTGTTCTTATTATGACCGACAATGGTTTACCAGATGAAAAGATCATTGCTGTTTGTAATGATGACCCATTCTATAAAGACTTCAAAGATATCAAAGATATTCCTGACCATGTTATGGCGGAAATCAAACACTTCTTTACCGTCTATAAGTCTTTAGAAAATAAAGACACCGCGGTTGATGAAGTCTACGGTAGAGACGAAGCTATCAGAGTTATCAAAGAATGTTTAGCTTCCTATAAACGTAATATTCAGCCAAAGGTTGTTGCAGAAAGAAAAGCACGTGGTTATTAATGATTAACGTTGTTTTATATAGACCTGAGAAACCGCAGAATACGGGAAATATTATGAGAACTTGCGTGGCCACCCACGCAGTTTTACATATTATTGGACCTCTCACTTTCTCGATTGATTCTAAAGATCTCAAACGCGTGGGAATGGACTATATAGATGACTTAAAAATGTTCTTCTATCCAACATTAGAAGACTTCTTAGCAAAATATAAAAACCAAGAGATTTACTATGTAACTAGATATTCTCAAAAGGTTTATTCCTCATTTGATTTCTCAGACCAAGTTAAAGACATCTTCGTGATGTTTGGTCGTGAATCAACAGGTATACCTCACGACATATTAAGAGAACATCCAGACCATCTCTTGAGACTACCTATGGTGCCTGAAGCAAGAAGCCTCAATTTATCAAATTGTGTCGCTGTTATTGTCTATGAAATATTAAGACAACAAGGCTTCGGTAATTTAAGCACTAGCGAAGCTATTAAAGGCGAAGATTTCCTAGAAAAGGAGGGAAACAAATGAAAAAGATTTTAACACTTCTATTGACTCTCCCATTTCTAGTGGGCTGTAAGGAACCAGAATATAATGGTTATAAATTAAAGGTTGAAAAAGACGAAAGTGGTGAACTCACTTTAGCGGATCCAAACATCCTTTATGAAACTGCGATTACTAATAAAAAAGAATGCGTTTTCTATATCGGTGATGACACCTGTTCAGCTTGCCAAAAATTAAAACCTCAATTAGAGGCTTGGGTGAAGGCATTTAAAGGAAAAATTTATTACATTCCTCTTGAAAGTATTACCACAGAAAATGTGCAAAAAATGTATGATGCGACAACTGATGATACAGGTTATTATCAATGGGGCGATGATTCTAGTGTCCCAACAACTTATTTCTTCTCTGCAGGCTTCGTAGTTTTTAGAGGAGGTTCTACTGATACAATGACATTACTTAATAGATATGTCACTGTTGAAAAATAATTTACTTATTAAGTAGTTTCTTTGTTTTAGATCTAACACTCTTAATAATATAGGATTTATAGGAAGTTAAAATGGCTTGTCCGATGAAACTTCCTTTTTTAATATTCTTTACTTCGGTTGCTTGGATTTCTCCCTCTTCTTTACCTGATAAAAGTAGGGCAATTTCACAAGCGGTTAAAATGACTTCATTGCTTGGATTAGATGAAGCAATAACAACGTGACTTCCATGTTCATCTTTGATGTGCAAGAACAAGTCATTTTTATTACTCTTTTTGAATGTTAAAAGTTCATTCTGCTTGGCATTCTTGCCATAGTAAATTTTGACACCTTCAACAGTGACTTCTCCTGGTTTGGTTTCAATCTTCTTTTTGCTGCCGAGTTTGAATTTATTAGGGAAGAGTAAAACAGCGAGTTCTTGGATGTCGTCTTCGTTCATATATTTAGATTGTGCTAAACAATCTTCATAGTAAGCAATTTCATCGCTTGTTTTTGCGAGTTCTTTTTCATCCATCTCCACAGTTCTTTTGGCCTTCTTATATTTTTGGAAATACTTGTTTGCGTTAAGACCTGGATTTAACGATGGATCATACTCGATATTATTCTCTTTAACATAGTTACTTAGTTCATTTTCATCGTATGCATATGTTAAAAGCATCGTACCAATTTCTTGATAGATGAAGTGTGATTTTGCCTCTTCAATTTCTTTATTAAGAACTTTGATTTTTGTCTTTAAAGTTTTGATTCTCGATTTGATGTGCGTAAGAACTGGTTTGAATTGCTCTTGGAGTCTCTTCCTTTTTGCGTCTACAAAGTAGCTTGCAGCGTTCTCTTTAAACTCACTTAAATTAAATTCATCTTCTACCAATTCAGCGTTGCTATTTTCTGGAAGCACATACTTAAGACCTTTGATGATTGGCCTCTCATTCGCAATATCAGTTTGGTGAGTGGCGAATAAGATTTTATCTTCTTCGTTTAACACGATGAAGTTAGGTCTATGTGGAATGAGTTCGATGATGATGGAGCGTTCTTCTTTATCGAAGTATTCGTTGGTGCGGTTATAATAAATTTTTACGATACGGTCATTATTTAATGTATCTACGTCTAATAAAAATCCATCTTTAATCTCTTTTCTCATATAGTCATTCAACATACCGATTTTTGTACCGCATGGCTTATCAATAGATACCAAGCAGATAAATGGGTGCTGAGGGTTTAACGAGATGAAAAGTTTTTCCTTTCTATACATAGAAAAAGAAAAGAAAATGTCATAAGAATTGATAATTGTCACATTTGAAATGTGATTGAATTTGATCTTTTCTTTTAAATCGTTAACTATGCTAACTAAGTCTTTTGATGTGATTTTTAAGCAGTTCATAGACTAATTTATTATATAAATGTTTGACCGAAACATAAATGTTTATATATAATACTTCATATCTTATGAAAAAAGGACTACTCATTATTTTAAGCGGACCATCTGGCGTGGGCAAAAACTGCGTAAGACAAGAAATCATGTCTAAGTACAAGATTGACCTTACTTACTCTATTTCAATGACCACTAGAGAAAAGCGCGCTAAAGAGACCGATGGTGTTGATTATTACTTTGTAAGCGAAGAAGAATTCCAAAGAAATATCGATGCCGGAAACTTTTTAGAATGGGCTAGCTTTGTCGGCCATAGATATGGCACTCCAAAAGACAAAGTTGAAGCCTTAAGAAATGAAGGTAAAAACGTTTTCTTAGAAATTGAGATTAACGGTGCCTCTCAAGTAATGAGTAAGGTACATGATGATCGTGTTATTTCCTTCTTCTTAATGCCTCCATCAATTAATGCTTTAGAAAAACGCATTAGAAAGAGAAAGACAGAAACAGAAGAAATCATTCAAGAAAGACTTGAAAAAGGTCGCAAAGAAATGACCATGACCGAGAATTATGACCACATAATTATCAATGATAAGGTTGAAAGAGCCGCACAAGAAATCGTTGATATTATCAAAGCCAAAATGAAAAAGAGATAAGACGGAAGAGAAATAATGAAGATAGTAGAAGTTCTAATAGAATACGCTAATTATTCACTCGACCGTCCTTTTTCTTATTGCTATAAAGGAAACAAACCACTCGATGTTGGATTTAGAGTTTTATTAAAATTCAACAATCGTGAACTCGTTGGTTATGTGACCAAATGCTATGAAACGGATAAGAGCATTGAAGAGATTGAAAGAGATCTTGGCTTTAGTATTGGAGAAGTAATTGATGTTATTGATTCCTCCGCTTTACTAAGCGAAGACTTGCTCCAATTAGCCGATGAAGTAGCGGACTATTATATCGCCCCAAAAATCAGCGTTTTACAGTCCATGCTTCCTCCTTCATTATCTCCAAGAAAATCATCCTTAAAAGCGCCAAAAATAGCCTATGACATTTATGTCAAAGCTGTCGATACAGATGAAAGTGGATTAACTGATAAACAAATCGAATTATTAAGATTAATCGCATCAGTCGATAAAGCATTAAAAAGAGAAATTAAACAAGTCTCCATTCTTAAAAAACTCGTCGAATATGGAAGAGTTGCGGAATTTAAAATCGAGAAGAGAAGATTAGAAATTCCTGACTTTGAATATGTTGCTCCTCCAGAACTCACCAATGAACAAAAAGGTGTCATTAAAGAATTCAACGAATCCGATGACAAAGTCTATTTGCTTGAAGGTGTTACCGGTAGTGGTAAGACAGAAGTGTATTTAACTTTATCAGAACAAGTTCTTAAAGAAGGCAAATCCGTTTTAATGCTTGTTCCTGAAATATCCTTAACTCCAATGATGGTGGAATATTACCTCAGAAGATTTAAGGGTGATGTCGCTATTCTTCATAGCCAATTAACTCCAGGTGAGAAGTACGATGAGTATAGAAAAATCGCAAATGGAGATTGCCATATTGTCGTTGGTGCACGTAGTGCAATCTTCGCTCCTTTAAAGAATATCGGTCTTATCATCTTAGATGAGGAACACACCGAATCTTATAAACAAGATACCGTTCCTTTCTATCATGCTAGAGAAGTGGCAATTATGAGAGCAAAGACTCATAAAGCAAAAGTCATTTTAGGCAGCGCCACTCCATCATTAGAATCAAGAGCGAGAGCGCAAAAGAACAAATATCATCTCTTACTTTTGACCAACCGTGTCAATAACAAAGAACTGCCACAAACAACAATTGTTAACCTTGCGGATTATCACAATATTGATAGAGATTCTTATATTTTCTCCAAGAGACTTAGAAGTGAGATTTCTGGTGTCTTGTCTAGACACGAACAAGCCATTCTTTTAATCAATAGAAGAGGCTTCTCAACATCCGTTTCTTGCCGTAAATGTGGACATATTTTTAAGTGTCCAACCTGTGATATTGCTTTAACCTATCATAAGAGTGATAACATGCTTAAATGTCACCATTGTGATTATGTCATGAAAATGCCTGAAACATGTCCTGAATGTGGTAGTAAATACATTATGAAAACAGGCTTTGGCACTGAGAAGATTGAAGAAGAAGTTAATCGCTTATTCCCAGAAGCTAGAACTTTAAGATTAGATAGTGACTCTGCGAAGATTAGAACAAAAATCCCTTCAATTATTGAAGAATTCCGTCAAAAACGCGCTGATATTTTAATTGGTACACAAATGATTGCTAAAGGTCATGACTTTCCAGATGTTACATTAGTGGGTGTCGTTTTAGCGGATATTGGTTTATCTATGCCTTCTTATAGATCTAACGAAAGAGCATTTCAACTCATCACTCAAGCGGTGGGCAGAAGTGGACGTAAAGATAAGAAAGGCATTGCTATCATTCAAACCTACATGCCGAACAATTACGCTATCACAATGAGCGCTAGACAGAACTATGAATTGTTCTATCGCAAAGAGATGGAATTTAGAAAATTACAATCCTATCCTCCATACACATATTTAGCGAGCGTGACAATCGCAGGTAAGAACGAAGATAACGTCATTGAAGGTATGGTTTCTCTCATCGAATTCCTTAACCACGAATTTGGTGATGAAGGTCAAGTCTTAGGACCAACAATTCCATACGTTCCATATGAAGGCGACAACCATTTAAGAACTGCCTTGATCAAATATAAAGACCAAAAGTTGGCGAGAGAAATCTTAAAGAAAGCCATCTCTATTTACTCATTCAAGAGTCAGTTCCATCTTTCTATTAATATAGATCCATACAATTTTTAGTATAAAAATGTATAGTCTTGCATTATAATAATTCGCGAGGACTATACAATGATTACTATTACAATTTACGGTCTTGATCAATTTGTGGTCGGACAAATATCCAGAGATTTGACACCTCTCGTGGCTAAGTTATACGAAGTCAGCGAAGAAGATGTTATTTTTATTGCTCCTGAAGCAATGGTTTTCCATAAAGGCACAGAACAAACTTCTTGGAACATCTTAATTAAAATTAACGCTCCAAAGAAAGTATCTGTCTTACAAGATCAAATGGCGCAACTTATGATGCATGGTATTGGTGAAGTCGCCATCCATGTCACTGTGCAATTTGAATACTATTCACAAGATGATAGATATCAAAAGATCAACGATAACTATCCAAGATTCTTAAGTGAAGAAAACCTCGTTGATGTCGAAGGCGATGAATACCCAGAAGACATCGAAGAAGGTGAAGAAGAAGACCAAATCTTCACTGGCGATATTTTTGAAGGATTAAACAATAAATAGTTTATGGGCCGTTTTGAGTACGCATCAAAAATCTTAAATGATGTTATAAACAATAACCTTTCTTTTAGAACCGCGAGCAAAGTGGCTTTTAAGAAAGAAGAAAATGAAGCTGTTAAAGCGGAAGTCTCCGCGGTTGTTGGCTGTGCCTTAAGACATTATTATGTCTTTAAAGAACTCGCCACCAGAAAATACCCAGAGATTAATGATGATGCTTTTAATATGCTTTCATTAGGCCTTGCCAATCATATCTTTGCTAAAAAGTTTGATGAAGCAAGTTTTAATAAATATGTCGAAAGCGAATCTAAACTTGAAGGCGCTGCGGAATTCATTAGTTCCTTTAATGATCCAAAAGCCTTAATTCCTTCCGATATCGAATTTGGTAGTAAGAAGTTCAATGCTCTTAGGTATAACTTACCAATGTGGATTGTTAATCTTTGGGAAAAGAACTGTGGTCCTTTCTTAGCTAAGAAGCAATTCCGTGCTTTATCTAGCAAGAACTTATATTCCGCATTAAGAATTAATACTTATAGTATTTCTGATGAAGAATTCTTTAATAAATATAATGATTTGGTTCCATCTAATATCGAACACATCGCTTTAGCGAAAGAAGAAAACGCTAATCTCAAAGGTCACCAATCTTTAAGACACGGAGATGCCTTTATGTATCCATTGGGATATAAGTTAATGTGTGAAGAGTTAGATATAGATCCAATCCGTGGACTTGCCATTTATAATGGCTGTTCAAATCATATCTTAAAAGAACTCTATGCCATCTTAGGTCCATTCTTTAAAGCGGACGTCTTATGTAACAATCAATCCACACTTGTGGAAGCAGAAAATATTAAAAAGAGATACCACTTAGAAGGATTATCATTATATGAATGTCCTCATACAGCGATGCTCACATGTATTTCTAAACCAGTTCATACAATGTTTGTTTGCCCAGAGAACTCTCATTTCCAATCTTTGATTGATTCTCCAGAATACTTCTTAAGATGTAAACAAGAAGATTTAGATAGTTTTATCCAAATTGAAAAAGAAAGCATTTTAGAAGCCTCTAAACAAGTTGAGAATGGTGGAGACTTAGTCTACTTTGTTCCAACACTTTGTAAGAACGAAACCAAACGTGTAGTTCGTGCTTTCCTCGCAGAAAATAAGAACTTTACTTTAGTAAATGAAAAACAATTATTTACATTTGATCCTTATAAATCAATTTTGTATTTTGCCATTTTAAGAAAAGAGGAATCTCATGATTAATCTTTACGGAATG
>JAEESX010000016.1 GCA_016290145.1 Caryophanales bacterium | reverse complement strand
ATTCTTAAGATTATTTTCGCGGTTTTACTACCGTCATCTGCCTTAACTTGGAACTTAAAGCGATTTACTAAACCAACGGCGGTCTCACAAGTTGATGAAAAGAAACTGATTATCACACATAGTGCGATAACTAGCCAATACACCCACGAATAAGGATCATCCATTAGTTTACCACTTCCAATCTGAGCCCTAAGCTCGTAGCAATGATATTATCAAATATTTATGCGTATGTAAAATGACGCATACGGATATATAAGAAAAAGATATGCTAAAGCATATCTCTTCCTTAAAAATATTTTTTTACGAATTAATCTTCGTCTTCGTCTTTTTCGGCCTTCTTGCCTTCCTTCATTTCGGCGGCAATTTCTTTGACCCAGTTGACTTTGCCAACTTCACCTTGGACTAAGCCATCTGGCGCCATGACATCAGCGATTAATTGTTTCGCTCTTCTCATAGAAAGACCAGATTTAACTTTAAAGATTAATGGGATTTCTTGATAGATGTTCTTTTCAGAAGCATCGGCCACTGGAATTGTGGAATCCTTATAATCTTCTGGGTTGAGGGCGAAGTATAACTTCAAGCTCTTACCAGCAATTGTTAATTTAACATATGTCTTTCTGTGTAAGCGGAATGTATCACCGGAGTTACTAACACGGGACTTCACGCCATAAGCAAGAATGTCGTTCTTTAATTCGTTATAGTTATCTTTCATTTCCTTTTCCGCAGAAGTAATTCTTTCTTGGAATGGAATACGGATAATCTTGGCTTTTTCTGCTTCTGGTTCTGGAACTGGTTCCACAACTGGTTCTTCCACGACTGGAGCTGGTTCAGGTTCTGCGACTGGCTCTGGCTCTGGTTCTGGAGCTGGTTCTTCAACCACTGGCTCTGGTTCTGGCTCAGGTTCAGGTTGTGGTTCTGGTTTTGGTTCTTCCTTCTTTGGTTCTGGTTGAGGTGCTGGTTGAGCAGGACCCATACCATTGAAGTATTGAACGATTAATGGAGCAGCGAAACTAACGGCTGGTTGACTTGGTTGTTGTGCAGCACGGATTTCTTCTCTAATTAATTCTCTAATTTTATCCATAAGTTCTTTTTCATCATCGATGTGTGGTTTTTCTTCTTCGACGACTGGTTCTTCTTTGAAGACTGGTGCTGGTTCAGCATCCATAACAACTTCTGGATCTTCTTCAGGTGTTTCGACTTCTTTCTTGCCTGTCTTCTTATATTTGCAAGCGTGAACCATTGCTAACACGAACGCGACTAACGCGATAACAGTTGCGATAAATGCGCAAGCGATAACTGCGACCGCCATAATCTTTGCGGACATAGTTAATGTTTCGGAAACAGGACCTAATAAGTAATAAATGTAACCTGTGGCTTTAGATGTTTCGATTAATGTATAGTTTGCGAAGTTAGCAGCGATTTCAGAGACCGCTAAACCGGAAACTAACAATAATAAGAATGGTAAAACGATAATTCCACGGCGTTTAGAAATGCTAAAGACTAACATTAAGACAAACGCAACAAGTAGTAATAGGACAAGACCTAATACCGCAATGCTGTTTGGTAAGTAATGAGCCATATCTAATGTCCATGGCATAAACATAGCGAGATATTGTGCGAGATGGATGGTTAAGAGTTTTTCGTTAAGAGCGAATATCACAAAGAATACTGCCCAACAGACAACTGCGATTAAACCAAAGATCAAAAGAGCAATAATCGCTTTTTTCATTGATTTGGATTTATCCATACAAAATCCTCCTAAATTGAAACTACCTTCATTTTATGCGCTTATACGCGAGAATTAAAAGAAAAAAGTGTAAAAAAAGCGCAAAAGTGCGCTATTTTCGCGAAAAACTGCTCAAAACTAACCTTAAATTACTTAGCTTCAGCGTTTTCTTTTTCGGATTGATTGTTTGCTTTGTACGCAAGTGTCATATCGACAACAAATTGGACAAAGATAAGGACAAGTTGTGCAAGAAGTAATATTAGTGTCACAGCAATGCCCCAACCAAGTGTGTATTTTGTTGTATATCCATCCACACCAACCATTAACTTGTTTAAATATTTTATAACAGAGTAGCTAGTAATAATATTAATGGAAGATAAAGCCAATAAAGCTGTGGATGTTTTTTTGTTTTGTACAATACCAGAAATCACAATAACCAAACAAGCAATTGCGGCGCAATATGATGCGACAACTAATGCACCATTGATATTGAATGAATAACTGCTTCCAAAGATACCAATAAGGGAGGAATCAATGTAATAATTCTTGGACGCATCATAAACAACAAATGGAGCACCAATAAAGAAAATTGAAAGAGCGCCTAAAGCAGATCCTATTAAAGCAAAAAGATTCTTTTTCATAATAATCTCCTTTTCTAATTGTTTTAATAATAACACAGAAAGAAAAAAAGATTGATATATTCGAACCAATCTTTATTTTCTACGTCTATTGTTACCGTTTGATAAATAATATTTTTCTTTTTCCTGATACATCATTGAATCAGATTCTTTTAACAATTCTTCAACAGTCTTATTGCCATCACCCAATGAGTAACCGATGGAACAAGTGTATTCAGTCTCACTGACGTTCTTGCGGATGTTCTCAACAAGCTGAAGCACTCTTTCTTTTTCTACCTTGCGGCAAACCACTAAGAATTCATCACCACCGATACGATATCCATATTCTCTATGTTTTAATGCTTTAAATATACAAGTTGATAATGTAACGATAGCTTCATCACCACCTGGATGACCAACATTATCATTAATTTCTTTTAAACCATTCATATCAATAGAGATAATTGAGGTAATATTTTTCGGATCGTGTTTTACATCAGAGAAGTATGCATGACGGTTTAATAAACCAGTTAAAGAGTCTTTCTTGGTTAATTGAAGGACTGAGAATTGGAAATAAGCAAATAGTGCCACTGCAATGATTGCGCAGAACATCGATGCATAATGATCTTTTAAGATAAATGGAAGAGCGACGCCAGAGGCTAAACCAAAAGCAAAGAAAGAAATATAAACGATCTCCGTTGGACTTTTGTTACTGCGTTTAATTAATAAGTAAATTAATAAGACACTATATAAACCCACCATTACAAATGGTGTGTATGCTAAAGCGATTGGACCACGGACTAATGCGAGTGTATTATCCGCGGTTACTTTAATGCCAAATACGATACCGGTAAAAATAGAAACAATATTAAGTATTAACTGGGCAATTGCGGGCAAGAAAATAAACCAACGCATACGTTTGACTAATGCGAAAGTAATAAGTGCGAGGATGATTGGAGTGGCACTATACCTTATAGCCATCATGACTATACGTAAGTCTTTTAGCTCTGGTGTGGTCGCAACATTAAATTCAATGAACACCACTATCGATAGCAAAAAGATTATGGCAATCAAAATGTACATACGAATTATTGTTTGTTTCTTCAAAAACACTGTTGTGATTAAAGAAATAACAAACGCTAATAAGATAAGGATTAAAGGCCAATTCTGTGAGATATATTCAACAAACATGTCTTAATTATTATAGCACCAAAAGAGAAAAACACTGCAGTTATGTAGTTATTTATCAAAATTAATTTATAATTATGAAGAAGAGGTTTTATTTTATGAAAAAGATTCTTATTTCCACTATTATGGTTAGCGCCATTCTATTAACAGGCTGTAGTCATAAGACAAACTATAAAGTTAAAAAAGAACAATATGATGAGCTTTGCAATTATGAATCCTATTTACCAAAAATGAATTCATTAAATTTCACCGTTACAAATAAAGTAACAGTGGGTGATAAAAACTACGAATATATTACTAAATTCGATAATGGTAAAGTAGAGTCCATTGCAAGTTACGGCACCATTTATGTCGTCTTTGAAAAAGGTTCCTATAATAGCGAAAACCAAACCTTTAACTTCGAGGGTTATTTTGAAGAAGAAGGAACTTGGGTAAAAAACTCTTATCAAAATGAAACAATGCCAGATGATATCTATTTACCTGATGCTGGATTTATTCTTACATACGATGAATTAGAATATAATTCTGAAACCCACTACTACGAACAAATCGCAGAAAGCAAAACATTAAATGAATACTATGTATATAGTGAAGTTAAGGTTCAGTTTGAAGATGAAAAAGTAACATATATTTCACACAAATATAAAAGCACTTTCGAACCAGAAAAAGTGCACTTCACTGTCATGGAAATAACGGATTACGGATCAACGAAAGTTAATCTACCAAACGTTCAATAACAAAAATAAAAGGGCTGAATAATCAGTCCTTTTTAATTTCTAATTGGTGACCCTAACGGGATTCGAACCCGTGGATGTCGCCTTGAGAGGGCGATGAGTTAAGCCGCTTCTCCATAGGGCCAAGTAAGCTTAGCGCTAAGCGCTTTGCTTATTATAAGTGAATTATTTTAATAAAGAAATAACTTTGTCGATTCTTCTATCGCATTCCTTTTTGCCTAAAATGCGCATCACGTAGTAGAGATTTGGGGAATTCTTTCTACCACTTAATGTGATACGTAAGATTTCTGCGACATCACCCACTAAGCCTTTGAATGCTTCTGGGTTAGCTTTATATTCGCCTCTATTTCCGGCATAGCCATGTTTGACAGCGATTTCTTTCATATTATTGAACCAAGATTGTTCATCTTGTTCTAATGATAAATCCGCTTTTAAGGCTTCTAAGATTTCTATGATATCTTCCTTTGTGGCTTTTTCATTAAATGGAAGAGGATTTTCTAATAAAGCATCATATTTTTCTTCATAGAAGAAACCAATTCTTTCAATCAAGTCACCAAACTTCTCGTAGTCTTTTCTTGGATTTTCTTTATCTTTTTCGATGTACATGATGTCACCGAAGAAGTCAGGATTTCTCTTAATTAACTCATAGAGTTCTGGTTTAAATTCTTTAGAATAAGCGCTTGCTCTTTCAATGACTTCTTTTCTAGACATCTTGCCGATAATTTCTCTAGCAAAGAAGTTAAGTTTGCCAGTATCAAATAAAGCACCATCTAAACACATCTTATCGAAACTGAATGTGAAGTCTTGCATACCTTCAAATTTGTTATTTAAGATCCATTCTTCGAAGTTTGTATTAGCAATAGTCATTAAATACATAATTAATGCTTCCGCTGGATAACCATCTTCGATGAAGTAGCTAACTGCGGCTTCGTTATCTTTACGCTTAGATAACTTTCTCTTATTACCTGTTGTTTCATCAATCTTCATAATGACTGGTAAGTGTGCGTATTTAGGAGCTTTCCAACCCATAGCTTCAAATAATTCAACATGAATTGGTAAGGAAGAAATCCATTCTTCACCACGGATAACGGTTGTGGTTCTCATAAAGTGATCATCCACACAGTGAGCGAAGTGATATGTTGGTAAACCATCACCTTTATAAATAACGATATCTTGGTCGTTTTGTGCGATTTCAAAATCACCATGGACTAAATCATGAACCATAATCTTATTTAAGTGGTTACCATTACTTCTAAATCTAATAACGAATGGTTCGCCATTTTCAATTTTTTCTTTGGCCATATCGTTAGATAAAAATCTACATCTAGCGAATTCACCATAATAACCAGGATTTAATTTATTCTTTTCTTGTTCTTTTCTGATTTCATCTAATTCTTCTGGTGTGCAGAAACATGGGTAGGCTCTACCTTTTTCGATTAAATATTTAATCGCGACCTTGTATAAGTCCGCACGTTTAGATTGGATATAAGGACCATAATTACCTTCTTCGTGGTCACCGAGGTATCCTTCATCAGGAATGACGTTAAAGATTTTTAATTGAGATAAAAGTTGTTCACCACTACCTTGGATTTCTCTTTTTGTGTCTGTATCTTCTAATCTAATGTAGAAAATACCACCAGTTTGGCTGGCCACTTTACGACAAATCATTGAGGTGAATAAGCTACCTGTATGTAAGAAACCTGTTGGAGAAGGAGCGAATCTTGTGACTTCTGCGCCTTCAGGGAGTTTTCTTGCGGGATATCTCTTTTCTAAGTCTTCAATTGTCTCTTTAATATCTGGGAAAATAATGTTTGCTAATTCTTTATTTGAAATCATTTTTAATACCTCTTTTTCTATCGAGTAGAAATTATATTGCAACTTTATTTAATTTTGTTATAATAATTCTCGCGATTTGGAAACAAATCCAAGTTGCAGGTGTAGTTCAGTGGTAGAACGTAACCTTGCCAAGGTTAATATGCGGGTTCGATTCCCGTCACTTGCTCCAGACGCTTATTAAGATCCTTCGGGGTCTTTTTTATTATCATCGTCTCCTTCATCGTTAAGTGGGCCATCGACATCGGATAAGGTTTCCTCTAACCTTTCTTTTTCTTGTTCAGATAAATCGATATCTGATTGAAGTCTTCCAATTAACGAAGTTGTAACTTCTTTAGTAACCGCGTCATATAGGCCTGCGTACATATCATATAGCGCTTGCATATTAGAGAAGTAGAATGGTAAGAAGAACGCACCTAATAAGGCACCTCCCACTAAACCGAAACCGATCATCTTTAAGATGTCATAGTAGAAGAAATAACCGAACACACTACCACCGGCAAAGCCGATTACTAATAAAAGATATAATGGCCATTGAAGCGATAAGTAGTTTCTTAACATCTCAATACGTCTTCCACGCATCGCAAATTGATAGACTAGTTTAGCGAATCTGGAATCAGTTCTTCTTAAATGCATCTTGTAATAAACCATTAATGAATAACGGGATAAGTTATATATAAAGAAGATAAGCGCGATAAATATGGATGGAATAATACAAATAGATAAGAACTTAAGAATTAAGTAATTATTCGCATTAAGTTGGTTAATGATATCTTCATATGTAAATTCATAAGAATATAAAAGTTGATATAAAGAATTTATCGATGCTTCAAATTGTGGATTAAGAATCACAAAGATTGTAGAAGCCACCATTGAGATAGCGGTTTCTAAAACAAGGAACACCACTAAAGATTTAAAGAAATTAAAGATGATAGAGAATGTTCCAAAGAAATCTCTCTTGTAGTAAAGTCCAAAAGTTCTAAGGCTGCTGGTCACTGTAATTGTGGCTTCTGTCTTTAACATGACGTGTTGAACTTGTGCGGAAAATAAGATTGGCGCAACGAGAAATGGAATAGTCAAAAATGAGATGCAAGGCACGAGCAAATCAAGTGCAATAATCGCTGCGACTAATACACCGCTGGTCAACCCTAAAATCCAACAGGAAACAGGGGAATGACGATAGTATTCAGATGCTTGTTGTTTTAACTTACTTTTTGACATTCTTTTTTGTCTTTCTATTGAGCTTATCAATCGCCTTCACGGCAGCGGCTAATTGTTCTTGGTTGATGTTACCAATCTGACGAGATTCAATGGCTTTCAAAAGCATTTTGAACTTATTAGCCTGGATAATGTAATGATGCTTACTGGATGAAGAAATACCAACATTACAGTTCTTATTCACTAAGGAAATGCCAATCATCAAAGATGAATTGATTCCAGTGATTAAAGAGAGCTTAGAAATAAGCTTCTTGTTATCGATAAGGATGTTGTCCATGTATTTTTTCTTACCGCTTCTAGAGATGAAGATTAAGGATGCATCAGTGTCCTTGCCTTCAATATCACCATCGAGGTAATAATCGTTAATGATGTAGATATACTTGTTAGCAAACAATATATGATCGATATGACCGACGTGTGTATCGTCGATTTTAAACATAAAGTTATTGATGAGATATAAGTCTTGATAAAGTGCTTCTTTATAAATAAAGCGGTAGTAATAATATTTGAATTCTTTCTTCATGTGTCTTTTACGAAGTGGGAAGAAAAAGGCACAGAAAAGACCAATCACTACAACGATTGGAACGATGATTAAAAAGGCTATTTGTCCGGTCGATAAATTAGTCAAGATCATATAAAGACACCACCTTTGTTAAAGAGAAAATATCATAAAAGTTCTTTCCACTTTCACTCACTAAAAGTGAGATAGGATCCAATATAAGAGAGAATCCACAAGAGAACACCAAGCAAACTACAGAAGTAAGTTCACGTGTGAAAATATCAAGAAATGAGAGCTCTGTCCCGTTAGTTCTAACAAACGCTAATTTCATTATCTTCATTCCTAAAGTCGCGTTTTTGAAAATGAGACCGGTTAATGAGAGATATAAAATCCAAACGAGAACACTACCAATTAATGAGAAAACTAGCCACAAAATATCTCCGGTAACATAGTTATTACTCTGTACACCCTTAATAAGATTTATCGATGGAGCGATACAAATTGCCACCAAGATAATAAGCATCACTAATCCATCGATTAATGACGCTAAAATTCTGTTGAGTTTAAAAATGGTGCTACTCATATAGCACTAATTATAACAAAAATGCCCTTAAAATTAAGGACATTTAGATAAACATTAATCAAATATGGTCTTATTATCTCTTGCGGCGATAATCATTCGGAGCAATTCTTCTTTGCTGGTTTTACGTGAAACCTCAGGTAAATTATCGATATCAAACCAACCTACATCATCAGTTTCATATTCGTGTTCGTGAAGGTCGCCAACAAGCTTTCCTTCAAACACCACAACATACTCTGGAATAGAGGCTGAAGACTTAAATGGAGTCCTATCACAAATGCCCACTAAACGCACCACTTCAATGTCTGCGCCAGCTTCTTGTGAACATTCGTTTCTTGCGGTTTTACTTGGTGAGTCGTAAAGGTCTGCCCAACCACCAGGAAGGGAATAAGTACCTAATGCTACTTCTCTTACCATCATCACTTTAGTTCTATCCTTATTGAGAATGACTGTTCTCACTGACACGTTAGGCGTTGGATAGATGTCTTTACTAAAGTAATTGTTTCTTTCTAAATTAACTTCTTGGAATTCTTCTAAAAACTTTTTAGAGAGTTCATTAATCTCAATATAGTTAGTAATCGCATAAGGATCTTTACTATAAGTAAGTCCAATCTTTGCGATAGCTTGAATTTTAATTATGTAATCGTAGATGTTTTTGCTGTCCATAAAATCACCACTAAAAATTATACTCGCTTTGATTTTATATTTTAATATCCGGTAAATGAATATATTATTTTTACATGGACGTTAAAATAAACCTTTCCGCTTTAGATACCGCTTTATTAATATCAGCAGGAGTAATCTTGCTTCTCGCTGTTTTAGTGTTCTTTTTAGTGGGAATTCACCGCGTTCCAAAGAACCACGCTATTGTCATCAACAAGGCTGGTGAGTTTTATTGTGTATACGATAAGGGAACACACTTTAAAGTGCCTGTTATCTATCAAAGAGCTGGTGTCTATTGTATCGCCCCTATCGTCAAGAAATACGTCGCAAATAATGGAAATCATTTAGATATCACTTATCAAATCGTAGATGTCGAAAAATATCACAAAAACAGAATTTCACTAGATGACCTCATGAAGAGAATCGAAAAAGAAAACAGTGAGATTAACTCCACTGTTCTTTCTGAGAAATTCTCAATGTATGGTTTGAAATTTATTAACGTAACTAAATCTTTAAATTAGTCTTCTTGAGCGACTTGTCCGCTCTTATCATTCATATAGTTTTCAAAGACTCTTAAGAAGATGCTTTGATCAACGCTTTCAAGTTCTCCGTTAACGGCGAAACTAATTCTACCTGTTTCTTCAGAAACAACGACTGTAACGGAGTCAGATATTTCACTAATACCAATCGCGGCTCTATGACGGGAACCGTATTTACCTGCGAATGGTTTTGTGGTTGGTGTAAAGAAGACAGATGCAGCAACGATTTCATTACCATGAATAACAACTGCACCATCGTGTAATCTTGTACCGGTATAGAAGATTGTT
Organism: Caryophanales bacterium; assembly: GCA_016290145.1. Lineage (GTDB taxonomy): Bacteria > Bacillota_I > Bacilli_A > RFN20 > CAG-826 > RUG13091. Next base: position 13,829 of record JAEESX010000016.1, on the reverse strand, counting down.
AATAAGAGTTCTGGAGACACTGGAGCGTTCACAGGAACACCATTTTTAATAATATCCTTTAAGGATGTATTTCTTTCAAATGTCATAATCGCACCAGTTTTGGTTTTGCTTAATTGGATAACAGCGGTTTCAATCTTCTTATAAAGTTGTTCGCGGTTATAAATCTTTTCAACACCAAAGCTTGCTGGTTTTGCGGCGGTCTTTCTAAATGGATTAGCAATAAAGGAACGTAAGTCACCTAAGTTAGCAAATAAGCAAATAGAAACCGCTGCGGTACAGACACCGGTAAGAATAACTAATACAATCTTTAAATCAAGAATATAAGCAGCGAGAGTTAAGACTTCATCAACTGTTAAGATGATGAATGCAGCTTTTCTACGGCAGACTTTAGAGAATGTGAAAAATAATAAAGCGAAGATACCAACAATTAAAACTAAGGTGACAATCATTTGGATGATTCCATGATCCCACGCAAAAGTAAATTTAGGTGTATTTGTTGGTGTTGTTACTTCCTCTAATATCATTCTTTGTTATCTCCCTTAATTTTCAATTAATAATTGTATCAATGGAAACCATATTTTACAACCTACGAAAAAAGGTAAAAATTATATTTTTAAAATAGTTTCTTTAAATTTTCTTTGTTTTTTAATATATGGTTTTTTACGTTTTTTATGGAACTTCACTAAAGTGACTTCTCCAAGTTCGGTTGTTGCATAATATAGATTATCTCTGGATTTGTTATAAATCTTTTTAATATATCCATATCTTTGTAAGGCGAGTAAATAACGACAAACTTTCTTACTATTAAAAGAGATTAATGTACCAAAAGTTGGTTCATCTCTAAGGTTTGCGGTTTCATCATCTACGATTCCTGCAACGATTTTATAAACACCATCACTAAGAGGATACATCCCTTGTTTATTTAAATTCGAGATAGTATCAAGAATCTTAATATGGGTAATGGTCATTTCGAGTTCTTTCATACTTTTATAGTCTATACATTTAAAGGCAAAAACTAAAGTTTATTGTTAATAACCTCTATTTTGAGATAAAATAATAACGACTAAAAAGGAGATATATTATGGGAACACCTCATATCAATGCAAACCCTGGCGATTTTGCGAATGTCGTCTTAATGCCTGGAGATCCAAAAAGAGCTCAATGGATTGCAGAAAATTTCTTACACGATTATAAAGAAGTAACAAACGTTCGTGGCATCCTCGGTTTTACAGGATATACAAAAAACGGTAAAAGAGTTTCAGTTATGGCCTCAGGTATGGGCCAACCATCAATCGGTATTTACTCTCATGAATTATATAGTTCATATGGAGTGGAAGTTATTATCCGTGTTGGAACATGTGGTTCCTATAAGGAAGATATTAATTTATTTGATGTATTAATTTGCACCACCGCAAGTACAGATAGTAACTGGGCTGGCCAATATGGCTTAAACGGTGTCTTCTCCGCAGGAGCAGACTTCGAAGTCGCAATGGCAGCTTATGAAGAAGCCAAGAAACAAGGTATTCCATATCACGGTGGTAACATTTTATCCGCAGATGTCTTCTATGATGACGATCCAGATCAATGGAAGAAATGGGCAAAGCTCGGTGTCATGGGTGTGGAAATGGAATCCTATGCACTATACTGCAACGCCGCTAGATTAGGTAAGAAAGCCTTATGCTTATTAACAGTCACTGACCACTTCATCAAGAAAGATAAGAAAGCCACTGCTGAAGAAAGACAATTAGGCTTAGGCAAAATGATTGGTGTGGCAATTGCTACCGCAGAAAGATTTGCTAAATAATTAACTTAATAAAATAAAAAGAACCATCTCGATTGAGGTGGTTTTTTTCTTATAAAACAAAGCAATACACGGATATAAACATCATTACCGCACCTATTAAGACAAAGATGTGGAAGATGCTATGGAAGTATTTTTTCTTCTTTCCAATTCCATATATAACTGCGCCTATTGAGTAGACAATTCCTCCACCTAATAAGAGCAATACACCAGCGGGTCCAATGATATTCCATAAGACCACTAAAGCGATAACCACTAGCCATCCCGCAATCATATAACAGGTCATTGATAAGGCTTTGTACTTATGGATGTTAATCGAATTAAAGACCGCTCCGATGATGCAACATGCCCACACAAGGGCAAACATCAAGTACGCAAGTGTACCTGTTCCCATGTGCCAGATGTTGTGTGGGCGTAACGCGACAAGCATATAGGGGGCATATGTGCCGGCGATAAGAATGTATATTGCATCATGGTCTAAAATTCGTAAAACCTTTTTGCCACGGTTTTTGGCCAATGAATGATAGACACAAGAAATAGTAAAAAGAACGATTAAGGATATTCCATAAATGATAGAACTTGTTATCTTAAATAGATCTCCTGTTGGTCCCACTTTTACTAACATTAAGATTAAAGCGACAATGCCAAAAATCGCACCTAGTCCATGGCTAATTGCGTTCACTAATTCCTCGACTAAGGAGTATCTTGGGATTTTGACATCATCAATGCACATGGCTATATATTAATGGCTTGGTAGATAATAAAAAATCTACCCTTGGGCTTAATTACTCTATTAGTCGATATATGACTTAGTAGAGTTTTAAACTTACTGAGTAGAATTCTTATTAATTTATGTTATAAATTATTTTCTCTTAACTTTGCGATATAAGACTGCGAGTGAGTTAAGAACCATCACCACAGTGAGACCGGTATCCGCAAGAACTGCGACATACATTGGAATCTCTGGGAAGGATGGAACAAACTCGTGCATAACTACTAGCACAGCAACCGCCACCTTAACGAATAAAGAGAAGATGATATTGAATACTGCGGTATGACGAGCAATCTTGCTGATTTTCACTGCGTCATAAATCTTTGCAGGATCATCATTCATAATAACGATATCAGCGTTCTCAACGGCGATATCGCTACCGATACCACCCATAGCGATACCGACATCACTTCTAATAATGCTTGGTGCGTCATTGATACCATCACCAACGAAGGCAACAGTCTTTTTAGAAGCAGCAATTTCTTGTTCTAAGATAACAGTTTTTTGCTCAGGCAAGAGTTCACTATGGTATCTATCAATACCCAACTTGTTAGAAATATCGATTGCATTCTCATCATGGTCGCCAGTTAATAACACAACATCGATTTTCTCTTTGTGGAGTAATCTGACCATTTCTTGTGCGTTCTCTTTAATCTCATCAGATAAGACAACATAGCCTAAGTATTTGTTATCCACTGCGACATAGATAACCGCACCGACTTCAGTGGCTTCTTCATAAGCAATGTCATACTTCTTCATCATCTTTGTAGAACCCGCTAAGATGTGTTTTCCTTTATATTTACATTCAACGCCAAAGCCTGCAATTTCCTCAAAATCAGTCACTTCTGCGGCTATTTTCTTAAGATTTAAGCCATGACAGATAGCTTTTCCGATTGGGTGATTAGATAATGCTTCAACGACATAAAGGTTGGCCAAGAGTTCTTCTTCATCAATGCCATTTGGCTTAATGTGTTGGATAGAGAATGAGCCTTTTGTTAAGGTACCAGTCTTATCAGTAACAACTACACCTAGATTAAATAATTGATCTAAGAATGATGCACCTTTAATGACAATACCGTTTTTACTGGATAAACCAATTGCAGCAAAGTAGGCAAGTGGGACGGAAATAACAATCGCGCATGGGCAACCTGTAACGAGGATTTCTAATCCTTCATATACAGCATCCATCCAGCCGTCACCTGTTTGTCTAACAAGACCTGCAACAAGCATGACTAAGATAGCCACTAAAACAACGATAGGAGTATATAATCTACCAAACTTAGCGATGAATTCATCCGCTTTAGATTTCTTTTCACCACCACTGGTAATGAGTTCAATAATCTTACTGACTGTACTATCAGCGTAAATCTTTTTAACTAAAACTGTGATTTGTCCTTGTTTAATTAAACAGCCACTGAAGACTTTGTCTTCTTTTTTGGCAATAACTGGGACAAATTCACCAGTTAAGGATGAAGTATCAACTTGTGCTTCACCATCAATAACTTGACCATCGACCGGGATTAATTCACCAACTTTAACGAGAATCTTTTGACCGACTTCTAGTTCTTCTGGTGTTACAACTTTAATACCTTCTTCGGTAATAAGGTTTGCGGTATCAACACGAAGTTCAACTGCAGACATAACTGCAGCTTTGCTCTTATTTGTGGCCACCGCTTCGATGATTCTTCCAATTTGGAAGAGAATGATAACCATCATTGCATCCATCGCGTGGTCCATCGCGATTGCGTAATCACTGCTTAGATAATGAATGACATGTTCACCATATTTATCCCAATTTGTGAATTGAATTACACAAAGTGTAAACGCACCAATAGCGGCGGTAGTAATTAATAAATTATGGTCTAATGGATTAGTTCTATTTTTGATATGTAAAATGACTTTCCAAAGAATGTCATAACCTATAACGGCGTAGACCGCTAAATAAATGCCAAATCTAAGCCAGTTATATTCCGCTTTTCCTAAAAGGAAGACACACACCAATGTAGCAATTGTGGCAAATATTACTCTGCCCAAGATAAACCACATATTCTTGGTGAAGATTGGTTGTTTTTGGTTCTTTTTATTTTGTGTTCCTTCTTCATAAATTGTTAAAGGATCATCTTCCACTTCAGCGATAACCTTTTTGAGTTCCACTAAAGACCACGCGTTACCGTTATAAGTTATATATAACTTGTTCGCAGCAAAATCTAAGGTTGCACTTTCAACGTTTTCTTTGGTGTTGATGTGGCGCTCTGCTTTCGCAGCGCAGTTACCACAGTCAAAGCCAGAAATGTGATAAACCTTTTTCACTAAACCTAATTCATAGATATCTAATGGATCAGATTCTACTTCTTTAATGACTTTCTTAAGTTCATCAACACTAATAGCTTCTTCTTTATATGAGATATAGAGTTTATTAGCCGCAAAGTCTAATGTTGCGGATTCAATAAATTCTTTAGTATTTAAATGTCTTTCTGTCTTAGCGGCGCAATTTCCACAATCAAAACCGGAGATATGATAAGTTTTCTTTACCATAATTAGTCCTCCAGTGCGTGTTCGAGTGCGACGCTGATAAGTTGTTTGACGTGTCCGTCTTTAAGGGAATAGTAAATCTTTGTGCCTTCTCTTCTTGTGGCGACTAAGTCAAAATCCTTTAAGACTTTTAATTGGTGAGAAATTAATGATTGGCTGGCACCAGTATCAACCACTATTTCACTCACACACTTTTCAATCATACAAGGACGAGATTCACAACAACCGCAGTGGTCATTGTTACAATCGCACTTACTTTCATCTAATAAAGAAAGCATGATCTTAAGTCTAGTCATATCACTAGCGATAGAGAGCATGTCTCTCATTTTTGATATTGTATTTTCGTCAGGGATTAAGTTTTTCATAATTTCTTACCTCGCTATAATTATATGAACAGTCATTCATATTTTCAACTAATATATGAACGATTTTTCATATTTGATGATAAAAAAAGAAAAACAGAATTAAATTCTGTTCCTCTTCATATATTCTTCGTATCCTTCTTCCAAAGAGAAGCCTTTATTATAATGATGGCCCTCTTGTTCTTTCACTGGAGGAGGTGTCATATAATCTCCAAATATCAGTGTGAGATAGTCATCATATCGTTTCATGACTCTTGCTTTAGTATCTTCGAAATCGACATAGATATAGTCTTTGAAGATATCGCTATCCATCGCGGCTTTCTTGAATGTAAAACCAAACATATTTCCGGATAATGCAGAGTCATTAATTGATAACTTCTTCGCGTATCTATCCATTCTTCTATTACGGAAATGTGCGATATCTAATATGTAGAAAAGACCACCGACAATATTAAGACCAATATCTTTGAAGAATGTTCTCTTATGAACCTTTCTAATAAGCGCAGGTAAGTACGCCATATAGGTTTGCCACCAAATGAATTTCACTTTCTTCGCACATTTGGCTCTATCGATAGGTTCTTTACTCATGCCATCGATTGGAAATATATCAATCCAAACACCGTGATTAATTCTATGATTAACATAGTTATCTTCGATAAATGTGGTACTGCTATCTCTTAATTTCGCATATCCATAAATATAATGTGGATCAGTTTTCCAACATTGAATGAAATATGGAGTTCCTTCGTATTCTTTTTGTAAAGTTAAGAACTTTTCATAGTCTTCTCTAGGCATCATGACATCGATATCATCATCCCATGGGATAAATCCTTTATGTCTAATCGCGCCTAGGCATGAACCACCATTAAGAAAATAAGAAAGATTATGTTTCTCACATACTTCCGCGAATGCTTTAAAAATAACTAATAATCTCTTTTGTAAATCGTTCATTTTATGTACTTATCTTATCTTATTTTTCTTTAATAAAAAACTATGTTTTATGCTTCAGGTAGTTCTTTTGGTTCTAGCGATTCTTCTAATTTAGTTAGGATTATTTTTAAGTCCTTTAGATAATCATTATCTTCACCAAACATTTCAGGCATTTCAGAAGGCGCTTCACCACCATTAAAGACATTAGCGAAAACACCATACATCCTTTGAACCATAGATGTTTCAAATACAATACTTGGTTCATCGGTGTATTTTTGAAGAAGTTCAGAATAAAGTTTTTGAGCGGCTTTGTTATCGCCTTTTTCTAAACACTTCTTAATCTTTTCGATATCCTCTTCTTTTTGGATATCGCTTACTTTATCTACACTTTTATTTTTCATCAAATTGGAGCACCTGGCGGGAATCGAACCCGTATAGCCAGCTTGGGAAGCTGGTGTTCTACCACTGAACTACAGATGCATGCTTAATAAGTTATATCTTTTTTTAGATAATATTTCAACTAAACCAAAAAGAAAACCCAGGCGATATCTAAACCTGGGCTTAAGAAATATTTTTCTTCGCAATTAATATTTAGCATATTGTCTAATGAAATTCAAATAAAAAGAAGAAATCTACTCTTAGCAGAAGTGCAAGAAAAGCTTATAAAAATAAAAATGCCGTCGAACGGCTAAGGTTCTACGACGGCTGCACTTCAATGAAGTGTTTATATTAAAGCAAAAATAGAATTTAGTGTCAATTAAAAAGAAGTTATGTTCTTTATTAATATAGGGAGGCCCACTCAGTACCCACGATTGAGAAAATAAAAAATCCGATTTCTCGGATTTGTAATCAATCTGGTGGGTACTGAGGGTAATCCACCATTTTTGTTTTTAATGAATTATTCATTAAATCGATTCCTGGTTTATCCATTGAATCGTTGTTTATTATTAATAATAATGTGATGGAAGATTTTTGTTCTTGATGGAAAATGGAAAGTATAGGAAAATAAGAAAGGATTCCAAAGTGAAGTAGTTATTGTCTAACCTAGTAAGGATAAGCAAAGACTAATGATTATTGTCGTTACCAATAACACTTTGAGTCCTTTTTTCATTTTTTAGATCCTTTCTATAATGAATTGGTGTCTTTTAAAGACTATGGATTCGTTAAAGAGAGAGGATATAACTGGGTGGGAGAATGGTTTCCATTTAGAAGGCTGGAGTGTTCCACTTAATGACAGTTTATTTGCTTAAGTAAAAATCGAATGCAGCGAGTTAGCGGTTCGATTTTTTGTTATAAAGATCTAATATGATGTCAATCAATATTTTTTACATCAGGACATCTTCCGCTCTGGAAAGAGTTTCGGTGGGTGGATGACATAAAAAGATAAATCTCGAATATCAATAAAAATTCCATGTTGATATACAAAAAAAGAAAACCTAGGCAATCTCTCTACCTAGGCTTAAGAAATAATTTTCTTGCTAACTATTATATAGCATATTGTCTGATAAAATTCAATTAACACATTTGTGTGTCCGTGATGAAAAACGTTTTTTTACAAGTGAATAAAGGTAATATCAAAGTCGAAAAATTTAAGGAGTTTGATGTTCCAAGTGGTGTTGTTAGAAAAATATATGATACCAATATTCATGGAGGAAATATCAATCTTAAGGATAAGAAGAATGTGGAGAAAGTATATTCTAGATATCTTTCTAAAAAACAATCTTCACGTATTAAGAAATTTCTTAAATAAAAAAGAAAACCTAGGCAATCTCTCTACCTAGGCTTAAGAAATAATTTTCTTCGCAATTAATATATATCATGTTTGCGAAGAATATTCAAGAAAAAGCGAGGTGTCTATGAATAAAACAATTAAAAGCATATTTATCTAAAGATAAATAAAATTATATAGATATTTGCTTATTATTGGTAATTGAGAACCACATTTGATATGCATTAGACCACTTATATTATCAAAGTAAGGTTCTTTATTAATATAGGGAGGTCCACTCAGTACCCACGATTGAGAAAATAAAAAATCCGATTTCTCGGATTTGTAATCAATCTGGTGGGTACTGAGGGGATCGAACCCCCGACCTCCTGTACGTCAAACAGGTGCTCTCCCAGCTGAGCTAAATACCCATGGTGCCGACTATCGGAATTGAACCAACAACCTACTGATTACGATTCAGTTGCTCTGCCAGATTGAGCTAAGTCGGCAACTAAACCGCTTAAATATAATAATGAAATTATAAAAAAGTTGCAATAGTTTAATTAGCGTTTTTCTTCGCGTATATTTTTGCTCCGGAAAAGGCATAAGATAGTTTCTCTAATTTGCATATTCTTTGAATAGCGAATTTGCCTTGCGCTAAAGCGAGAGGAAGTCCACCAGGACATTGCATCCATTGTCCAGCTAAGACAATACCTTTTAATCCTGGGACAAATCCATTATGTGTAAACATATTAGACTTATGATTGAACAAGAATCCCATATAAGCCCCTCTAGAGGCATTTGTGTATCTATTAAGTGTTTTAGGTGTTGAAACATCTAAGACCTTTAAATTGCCCTTTAATTGAGGGAATTTAGCCACTAATCTGCCTAAGACAGCTTGGGCTAATTGTTTTTTCTTCTCACGGTATTCTTTTATATCGTTTTTATAGAGATCATTCCAATAGGAATAGTTAGTGCTATCTTGGTCAATTAAGACGGAATACATTGTCTTACCATCTTTAACGAATGTCTCTCTATCGTAGTTGTAGTTTCTGAGAGTTAAATGAGAGATGAGTGTTCCGCCGACATAGAATGGTTCACATTCAAATGAATATGGAGCAGGAATATCTGTATCATTACCTTCAAACGCTAATAAGCAACATGATGGAGCAGGATGTTTCTTCATATCGTAGAAACGTCTATCTAACTTATTAATCTTGTATTGTTTTAACAATATGTGACTCATAGTGAAGTTTGGATCTAATGCGGAGACCACATAATCGCCATAGTATTTGGTGCCGTCTTTTAAGATAACACCCACTACTTTTCTCTTTCTCACTAAAACACGGAGGACATCACTATTGAGTTTGAGTGTGCCACCGAGTGATTCAAATCTTGTCTTCATTCTTTCAACAAGTGGTTTGGAACCGCCTTCCGGAAGTCCACCATTACCACTGGCAATTGTTCCATAGCAGAAAACCATAGAATATAAGTTACCAGCACCTGGTTGAACATGAGTTAATGCCCATCTAATAGCAGGAGATTTGAATCTCTTTGCGTATTGTTCACAGCTCATCTTCATGGAACATAAATATGATGGCCAAACGTTAACGACGTCAAAACCTAATTTGAGAATCTTTTTTGGACCGAGCATACTTGCTGGAGCGGATAATGGTAAATCGACACTCATAATGTCTTTCACCTTATTGAAGAATTTGTGGATTTGTTTCTTATCAACTGGTGAGATTTCTGTCCATTCTCTTTCAGCACGGGCAAGGTCTCTCCAGAACACGACTTTTTGTCCTTGATAGTCAAAAGTGCCCCAACTATCTAATTGAAGGATTTTGGTGTCCTCATCGATAGCGCCGACATTCTTCCACATGACGTTTAAATCGTTACCTTCATTGGTTCCGGTAAGCCAATGTAAACAGCCATCGATATATCTGCCTTGTCTATACCAACCTGTGCATAGACCGCCTACCGAAGGGTTCTTTTCTAATATAATCGCATGGAATCCGTTTTGTTCAGCATAGATACCCGCAGCTAAACCACTGACTCCAGCGCCAATAATCACAATCGTTTTTTGACTCATGGCTTAAATTATAAGTTTTCTTTTGTTTTAGACAAGAGAAAAGCCGGTAACCCGGCTCTACTCTTTTGATATTTAACTCTACTGGAACGATATTTTCGTTCTATTGAGTTACTTTTGCTTTTCTGTTTTTGACCTTTTTTCTTATGAAAAGGACTAAAGCAACAATCTCGTGAACCACTAATGGAGCGGCAGAGAGTGCGAATACGATTCCCCAATGTTCAATATCTAATGGATAACACTTGAAGAATGTATTTAAACCTGGAATATTGACAACAGCGATTTGTAAACCGACACCGACAACGAAGGCAACCCATAATAACCAGTTCTTGCTCCAGAAGTTATGGACGAATGATTTACGGATTGATGTCATACCAATCATATGGAAAAGTTCAGATAAACCTAACACACAGAATGCGGAGGTCACTGCTTGCATATAAATCTTGGCTTCTACTAAGTCTGTTTGACCGGCTTTAAAAGCATCATAGCCGTTGTTCAATAATTGAGCAACTTCACTTAAGTTATGTGCACCACCTTCAAATGCAGGAATCATTAAGAAGGCAAATACGGTTGTGAGTGTGATTAAAATACCATAACCGAATGTTAAGAGATAACCACCACGAGAGAATAAGGATTCTTTTGGATCTCTTGGTTGGTCGTCCATAATGCCTTTTTCTTTTTCATCAGCACCGAGTGCAACTGCAGGTAATGAGTCAGTAATGAGGTTAACCCATAAGATGTGGATTGCGAGTAATGGAGTTGGTAAACCACCCATAAATAAGCCCATCACCACGACAATGAACATCGCAATAACTTCAGCGATATTTGTACTTAATAAGAATAAGACTGTCTTTTTAATGTTGGCATAAATGCCACGGCCTTCTTCGACGGCTTTCTCGATTGAGGCAAAGTTATCGTCAGTTAAGACCATATCAGCAGCGCCTTTAGCGACGTCTGTACCAGTGATACCCATAGCAATACCGATGTCCGCTTGTTTTAATGATGGAGCGTCGTTAACACCATCACCTGTCATAGCGGCGATATTGCCATTATTTCTAATTGCAGTGACGATTTGCACCTTATTTTCTGGTGAAACACGGGCAAATACGTGAACTGTTTTGACTTTTTCTTGTAATTCTTCAGGACTTAAAGCATCAATCTCATCACCGGATAACGCTTCACCATTTTCATCGGTAATACCAAGTTCTCTAGCGATGGCTAAAGCGGTTGTTTTGTGGTCACCGGTAATCATAATTGTGGTAATGCCAGCTTTCTTAAAGATAGAAACGGCATTTTTGGCTTCTGGTCTTGGTGGATCAATCATACCCACTAAGCCGACAAAGATGAGGTTTTCTTCTTTAAGTTCATTACTATAGTTGTAGGCTAAGCCAAGGACACGTAAGGCATCCACTGCCATCGCATCACTTGCGGCCATAATATTCTTTTTATCTTCTTCGGTAATTTTTCTTACTTTACCATTGATTTGGATTCTATCCGCGACCTTTAAGATGCTATCAATCGCACCTTTTGTGAAGATGAGTTTTTTACCTTCATAGGTGTGTTGTGTGGACATCATCTTTCTTACAGAATCGAATGGATATTCATCAATACGAGGAGCGGCTTTTTCAAGGTCTCCTTTATGTTGATTCATCTTATTCGCGTATTCCACTAAAGCGATTTCAGTTGGATCGCCATAGACACCGTTATCAACGGAAGCATTACTGCAAAGAGATAATCCCATAGATAAGAATTTGCAGTTATCTTTTAAGATACCTTCTGGGTCCACCATCTTTTCATCAATATAGGCACGGACCACTGTCATCTTATTTTGTGTTAATGTACCGGTCTTATCGGAACAGACAACACTAACAGCGCCAAGTGTTTCAACAGAAGGAAGCTTTCTAACGATGGTATTGGCTCTAACCATCTTTTGCATACCTAAGGCTAAAACAATTGTGACAACGGCTGGTAATCCTTCAGGAATAGCGGCAACACCTAAACTAATTGCGAACATAAAGTTCTCAATTAATCCATCAATCCATCCTTGGCCATCAACTGGCTTATGGATGAAGATTAAACCGGCTAATTGGACAGCAAATAAAACTGCGACAATTGCGATTGTTAAAATGCCTAAGAATTTAGATAATTTGGCTAATTGTTTTTGTAAAGGTGTGTCATCTTCTTCGCCTTCAGATAATAACTTCGCAATCTTACCAGTTTCGGTTTTCATACCGGTTAAGACAACGACACCTTCACCACGTCCGTAGACGACTGGTGTAGACATGTAGGCGATATTCACTCTATCGCCAACACCGACTTCATCGGAGAAGACTACATTCGCGTCTTTTTCAACTGGTAAAGATTCACCAGTTAAAGATGATTCGTCAGTCTTTAAGTTAATAGCTTCAATTAAACGTAAGTCAGCAGGAACTGTTCTACCTTCTTCTAAGATAACGATGTCACCAGGAACAAGTTCTTCTGCTTTTAGTTCAACTAAAGCACCATCTCTTCTTACGATACATGTTGGAGAAGACATTCTCTTAAGAGCTTCTAAGGACTTCTCTGCTTTGCTCTCTTGAACAGTGGATATAATTGCGTTTAAAACGCAAACACCCATGATAATAATTGGGTCCGCTAATTCACCATAATCAAAAGCTTGGGCAAATGTCTGACCGGTTTCTTTAGCGTCTTGTCCGGCATTAAAAAACACAATAGCTAAGCTTAATATCGCCGCGGCAATGAGAATGAAAATCATCGGATCATTGAAATTAGATAAGAAGACCAAAATTAGTGGTTTCTTTTTCTTTTCTGCGAGCTTATTAAGACCGTATTGTGCGATTCTTTGTCCAGCTTCTTCAGTGGATAAACCTTGTTTAGGATTGACGTTTAATTCTTGCAACGTCTCTTGTGCGCTTTTGGTTTCGTACATAAAAAACTCCTTTTATGGACGTAATCGTCTCGCGCACAAATGTGGTTATAATCCGGATGATGTCATCGTGTTGACGGATATATAACTTAGCTACTCCCGTTTACAGTATCCTTATTTATAATATATAAATTTATTTAATTAACAAATAAAAAAATCCTTAATACTGATTGTATCAAGGATTGTTTGTATAGAATCTTTTATGAAAGGAGTTGCTTTTTCTTTTTATCAAACTCTTCTTGTGTAATAACACCTTCATCTAACATTTTTTTGTATTTTAGAATTAAGTCAGCTTTTTCGTTTTCATTAAATGAAGGCTTTGAAGATGAAGAAGAAACTGTGGATTGACTAGAATAAGTTGTTGATGATGGCCTAGAAGCAAATCTTCTAAAGGATTGCTGTTCATTATAATTTAATATGATTCCAACGACCAACAAAACGATACTCAGCATTTGCAAAATTGAATAAAAGATTGGCCCAAACCCTAGTTTAACATCATAAGAACCATTTTGATTGATGTTTGTAATTTTTAAGGTGCACAAAGAAGTTATTGAAGCAGCAATGGCTAAACATATCAAACCAACAGAGATATATGTACCATATTTTTCATCTCCATAATTATTTTTAATGTGGTAACAGATATTAAAAGCGATGATGGCAAGTACAATAATTAATATTTCGACTACAAATAAAAATCTTAATGCACCAT
>JAEESX010000015.1 GCA_016290145.1 Caryophanales bacterium | reverse complement strand
CTTAGGCGTTGATTTACTAACTTGTTAACTCAACTGCTGGTTGAATTATAACATTTTATCGATGAAATAAAGAGATTTTACGTATTTTTTATTAAAAATATGTATAATAGCATTACATGAAAAATTTAAAAAATAACAAAGTATTTGGATTATTAGTATTATTGCTAATTTATATATTTGCCACTTGCATTGGCCTTTTGACCTTTTATTTGCTCTCTCCATACATGCATTTTTTAGTGGCAATCCTCATTGCCGATGCTGTGGCGACAGTGTTTGTTTGGGCTTCAGGAATAGTGGCGGGAACACCATCCGTTTATGATCCATATTGGTCTGTTCAAACCATAATCATCTATATTCCATTACTTGCTTATTTTAAAAACTGGAACTTATTCACAATCATTCCTTTAGCGGTAATGACAATTTACTCAATTAGACTAACCGTTAACTTTATTAAAGGTTTCCATGGTTTAGGATATGTCGATTGGCGTTATTCAATGCTTAAAGAAAAGAGTGGCAAATTATTCCAAATCGTTAATCTTATGGGCATTTGTATGTTCCCCACAATGGTGGTCTATTTAGCCTCAGTCCCATTATTTGTTTATGCATCGCTAAGTTTTGAATCATATAGTTATTTAGACTTTATCGGTTCAGGTGTCATCTTACTCGGTGTCTTATTTGAACTCATTGCTGATTTACAAATGAAGAAATTCATTAAGATTAGAGAATCTAGAGAACAAGTCATTAATATTGGCATGTGGAAGTATTCCAGACATCCAAACTATTTAGGTGAAATTATCATCTGGTTTGGTGTGGCATTAATCTTAATTGTTAATAACATTCAACTAGCCTATTGGATTAGTGGTGCGGTTGTTAACTTATTGATGTTCTTAATCATTTCTATTCCTATGGAAGAAAAACATATGTTAGAATACAAACCCAACTTGAAGGAATATATTAAAACCACAAGTTGCTTGTTATTATTACCAAGAAGGAAAAATAAAGAATAATGAAATTATTATTGTCACAAGTTAAAAGTATTGTTGATCCTAATATCCCATTAGTGAGTAACCTTTCTAATGTCTCAGCGATTTTAAATCAAATGGAAAACATTAACTGGGTTGGTTTTTATCTTGTGAAAAATGATACATTGTATCTCGGTCCTTTCCAAGGTGACGTAGCATGCACAATTATTCCTAAAGGAAAGGGAGTTTGTGGAACATCTTTTAAAAAGAAAGAAAGTATTATTGTTCCTAATGTTAATGAGTTCAAAGGACACATTGCCTGTTCCTCATTAAGCAAAAGTGAAATCGTTGTTCCGATTATTAAAGATAGCGAAGTGGTAGCGCTTATCGACATCGATGCGCCTATCTTTGATAGATTTAATAAGGAAGATAAAGAGTTATTAGAAGAAGTCGCAAGCCTTTTAGCCCCATTATTCTAATTTGTAAATTTTGTTTACAAGAAAGCATAAACATACTTCTACATAGTAGAGGTCATTAAAAACATATCAAAGTAAATGGAACTTTACATGAAGTTTCATTTTTTTATTGCGCGTACTTGCTATAAATAATAAAGTTAATGCTGAAAGAATAAGGAGAAAACTTATGACTATAGGTGAAAAGATTACTCATTTACGTATTGTAAGCGGTATTTCTCAAGATGAATTATCAAAGAAGCTTGGCGTTTCTAGACAATCTCTTTCCAAATGGGAAAACGATGAAACACAACCTCAATTAGAAAATATTAAACAATTATGTGAACTCTTTAAGATTAGCGCAGATGAACTTATCGATGACAAAATTGTCATCCATCGCGGTAAGAAATTAAAGATGAGCATCGGTGAAGATATTAAAACCAAATACTTTGGTACAGATGGTTTTAGAGGTGAGGCTAATAAAGTCTTAACATGTGACCACGCTTATAAAATCGGTAGATTCTTAGGCTGGTTCTATGGCAGTCCTAAATTTACAGGTGTTAAACCTGGCTATCGTCCAAAAGTGGTTATTGGTAAAGACACAAGACGTAGTTCTTATATGCTTGAATACGCAGTTGCTTCTGGTTTAGCGGCGAGTGGTGCGGATGTCGAATTATTACACGTCACAACTACACCTAGCGTTAGCTATATCGTGAGACAAGACGGCTTTGACTGTGGCGTCATGATTACCGCAAGTCACAACCCATTCTATGACAATGGTATTAAAGTCATTAATTCTAATGGCGAAAAGTTAGAAGATGCAGTGGCAGTTCTTGCTGAAGCATATATTGATGGTGACTTTAAGAAACTTGAAGTCGAAGGTAATGATTTACCATTTGCGGATAAAGACAATATTGGCACAATTAACGACTATAGTTCTGGTAGAAATAGATACATCGGTTATCTTATCTCCTTAGCTAAGCATTCAATGAAGTCATTAAGAATCGGTTTAGATACCGCGAATGGTGCTTCTTGGATGATTGCTAAGAGTGTCTTTGATGCTTTAGGTGCACAAACATTTATTATTAATAATAATCCTGATGGTTTAAACATTAATGTCGGTGCGGGTAGCACACATATTGATGTCTTATGCAAATTCGTTAAAGAAAACAAATTAGATCTCGGCTTTGCCTTTGATGGTGACGCAGATAGATGTATCGCTGTTGATGAAAAAGGCAATCCAGTTGATGGCGATAAGATTATGTATTTATTAGCCAACAAACTCAAAGATGAAGGTGCATTAGAAAAAGATACATTAGTGACCACAATTATGTCTAACTCTGGTTTAACCAAAGCCTTAAAGGCCAAAGGCATTAAAAATGTTCAAACTAATGTTGGTGATAGATTCGTCTTTGAAAAGATGCAACAAGAAGGCTATTCCTTAGGCGGAGAGCAATCCGGTCACATCATTATTAAGAAATACGCCACAACAGGTGATGGTGTCTTGACCGCAATTATGGTCGTGGAAGAAGTCTTAAATAGAAAAGAAACTCTTTCTAAGTTAGTGGCACCAGTTAAATTATTACCACAGAAACTTAAGAATGTTCGTGTTACGAACAAAGCCGCAGTTATTGCGGATGAAGCTGTCCAAGCCAAATTTGCGGAAGTTAACGCTGAAATAGGTGATAACGGAAGAGCGTCTTTAAGACAAAGCGGTACTGAACCAGTAGTGCGTATTATGCTTGAATGTCCAACCTTAGAAGAATGCGATAAATATATCGAAAAGATTTATAACGTCATCAAGAAAAGAGGATTTGTCTGTGAATAAGAAAAATGTTTTAACTAAAGATTTATTCGAATGTGATATCCCTTTCTTAAAAGAAGTATTTGATAAATCTACATATCCTTGGGAAATCCTCCCTCAAATTAAGGAGATTGTAAAAGATTTATTAGCAAAAGGTATTCCTGGCTATCACCTTCTTAAAGAAGGCGTCTTAGTGGGTGAAAACGTGACTATCGCGGAAACCGCGACAATTATCGCTCCTGCGATTATCGGTGCTAATACAGAAATTAGACCAGGTGCTTATTTAAGAGGTAACGTTATTGTTGGTGATAACTGTGTCTTAGGTAACAGCAGTGAATTTAAAAACTGTATCCTTCTCTATCATGTTCAAGCTCCACATTACAACTATGTTGGAGATTCCATCTTAGGTAATTACGCACATATGGGTGCAGGTAGCATCTGTTCTAATCTTAGAAGCGATGGTAAAAACGTCGTTATCCATGGCGATAAAGATATCGAAACCGGACTTAGAAAAATCGGTGGTATCTTAGGCGATCACGCGGATATCGGCTGTGGTAGTGTTTTAAACCCAGGTACAGTTATTGGTAAGAATACACAAGTGTATCCACTTTGTTCAGTTAGAGGAGTGGTTCCTGAAAACTCCATCTATAAAGAAAAAGGAAACATCGTTGAAAAAAGATAAATAAAAAACTGCGATTCGATTCGCAGTTTTATTTTTTAAACTTTTCTTTTAGAACCTCGAAGGTTTCATCTGAGATAATGTGCTCTACCGCACAGGCATCTTCAAGTGCGGTCTTTTCACTTACGCCTAACGCGATTAACGCACGTGAGATAACTTGGTGTCTCTCATATGTGGCTTTTGCGATTCTTTCGCCTTCACTTGTGAGTTCGATATAACCAGTGGATTCATCTACTGTCACATAGTTATAGGATTTGAGTTTCTTAAGTGCGACAGAAACACTGGCTTTTGAGAACGCCATAAAGTTAGCGATGTCGATTGCGCGCACAACGCCTTTTTCCTCTTTTAACATGAGGATTTTCTCTAAATAGTCTTCAACAGATTCTTTCTTGTTATACATAACTAACCATATTTTATATAAGATATTTCAATTATTAAAGAAGTTTATTGCGTATGTATAGTTAAACTACTAGTGACTATTATATGGCTTTCTTTATTAATAAAGAAGAAACCTATTTACTGAATTAGAGAGATTTTTAATTCGGTATTTTTTGCTAAATTTTACGGAAATGGTTGAAAATGGCCTTTCAAGTATTAGATAATATAGTCACGAGGTATTTTATATATGAAAATGTTCGATTTGAAAGGAACTGTTTTAGGTTTGAACAAGCCTGGAATTATTTCCTTGCTCAACTCCATTGAGCTCTACAAAGGCAAAACCTTACCTGTCGCAAAGATCAAAAAGGTTGAAGCCTTAAAACTTATCGCCCGCCGCAGTGGTGTTATGGCGAGTAACGCAATCGGTTCCATCTATGTGACTGAAGAACGTGAAAAAGCTTTATTTGTTAAAGGTGCTCAACCTCAATCATTACAAGAACACATGATTCGTGGTTATAGCAACGCTTTAGATTTAATTAATGAAGTTTACAAATTCCAACCATTTGATCGTAGTTTTATTTCCACATTACATTACTACATCTATAAGGATTACAATCCAGACTTCGGTGGTCGCTTTAAAGATAGTCAAAACTATATTCAAGAAGCAATGCCAGATGGTTCATTTAGAACAATCTTTGTTTCTGCTGCACCAGAAGAAGTTCTTCCATTATTAGACAGCTTAATTTATCAATTCAATTTATGTGCTGCCGATGAAGAATGTAATAAGCTCGTGTTAATCGCTGCTTTCATGCTCGATTTCATGTGCATTCACCCATATAACCATGGTAATGGTCGTTTATCCCGTTTAATCCTTGATTTCTTAATGAAGAAATTTGGTTATGACGTTGATGAATACTTCGCCATTGCTTACTTAATGAGACAACATATCAATGAATACATCGATGCTTTCGAAGCTTCTTCAAAGGGCTGGCACGATAACGAAAACGATTACGAAGCTTTCGTCGAATTCATTTTAAAGAGAATCTTAGAAGCTTACCGTAAACTCGACTACATTATGGAAGTTAACGCTATGGAAACAACCAGTGAAGAAAAAGTCCTTAAGGTTGTTGTTGATAGCGCAACCCCAATCAATAAGACAGTCGTTATTAACGTTTTATATGCCACAAGCCAAGCGACAATTGAAAAGGCTTTAGCAAAATTATTAAAAGATGGCCGCATCCAATTAATCACAAAAGGCCGTTATTCTAAATATTTCAGAGTGTAAGGAGAAAATAAATAATGGCAAACTATGATGCTAAACAAATTAGAAACGTTGCTATCTTAGGTCACCAAAGCAGTGGTAAAACATCTTTAGTTGAATCTTTAGCATTCGTTTCTGGCTTAATTCCTCAAAAGGGCGAAGTCGAAAGAAAAAATACCTTGTCTGACTATTCCCCAGATGAACAAAAACGTGGTGCATCCATCCAAACCGCAGTCGTTCCTTTATTCTATAAGGATCACAAAATTAACTTAATTGATATCCCAGGTAATGATGACTTCATTAGTGAAGTTATTGGTGTTACCGGTGTTATTAAAGGCGCAGTCTTACTCGTCGACGCATCAGTCGGTGTCCAAGTTGGTACAGTCAAACACTGGAACCAATTAAGAAGAAGAGGCGTCCCAACATTCATCTTTGTTAATAAGATGGACAAAGATAACGTCAACTTCGATGAAGTTCTTGATGAAATCAGAACCAAATTAGGTAAGAATGCTATTCCATTCTGCTACCCATTAGGTCATGGTGCAGGATTTGATGGATTTGCTTCCTGTGTCGACTTAAAAGCCTATAAATCAAACGGTAAAGGTGATGTCGAAGACACAATTCACGATGATAAGAAATCCAAAGTCTTTGAATATCACAACACAATCGTTGAAGAAGTCGCAAAGACGGACGATACATTATTAGAAAAATTCTTTAATGGTGAAACATTCACCGAAAAAGAAATTCACGATTCTTTAAGAATCGGTGTCTTAAACGGCGAACTTGTCCCAGTGGTTTGCGGTAGTGTCGCAAAGAACGTTGGTATTGAAACATTATTACAAATGTTCATCGATTACTTACCAAATCCATGTGACTTAAAACCACTCGAAGCTAAAGATGAAAATGGTAAAGAAGTCGTGAGAGCCACAAATGACAGCGAACCATTCTCCGCATATGTCTTTAAGACAGTATGTGACCCATATTCAGGCGTTATTAATATTATTAAAGTCTGTAGTGGTGTCCTTCATGTCGGTGATGATGTCTACTGCAATGGTGGTACACAACGTGTCTCTATGTTATACACAATGACCGGTAAGAAACTCGATAGTATTACCGAATTACACGCTGGTGACATCGGTGCCATTACACGTTTAGAAAAAGTCGCTTCTGGTGACACATTATCTAATCCAAAACAAATTACTATTTATAAACCTGTTAAATATCCAACCGCAGTTATCTTCAAGGCTATTATCTTAGCCAATAAGAACGATGAATCTAAGATTGGTCCAGCACTCGCTAAGATGCAACTCGAAGATCCATGTATCGAAGTCAAACGTAATAATGAAACCAAACAATTATTACTCGGTGGTGTCTCTAGTTCCCACATTGACTATGTCATTGAAAAACTTAAGACCACATATAAGGTTGATGTTTCTACAGAACCAATGAAAGTCGTCTATCGTGAATCCATTAAAGGAACAGCGGAAGGCGATGGTAGATACGTTAAACAATCCGGTGGTAGTGGTTTCTATGGCGTCGTTAAGATGAGATTCGAACCATGTGAAGAAAGCGTCTTCGCAGAAGAAGTCTTCGGTGGTGCCGTTCCAAAGAACTACTTCCCAGCCGTTGAAAAAGGTTTCTTTGAAGCTTTACAATCTGGCCCATTAGCCGGATTCCCAGTTATCGGTGTTAAAGGTGTCTTAGTCGATGGTAAATATCACCCAGTCGATAGTAACGAACAAGCCTTCAAGATGGCCGGTATCTTAGCGTTCAAAGATGCATATCCAAAATGTAAACCAATCATTCTTGAACCAATCATGAGAATTAAAGTCAATATTGAATCTAGATTCACTGGCGACGTCTTATCTGACTTAAATACTAGACGTGCTAGAATCCAAAATATTGAAGAAAAAGATCATGGTAACCAAGAAATCGAAGCTTTAATTCCAGAAGCCGAAATCGTCGATTACGCCACACAATTAAAATCCATTACTCAAGCATCTGGCTTCTTCAACAGAGAATTCGTTGCTTACGAAGAAGTACCTGAATACTTGAAGGAAAAAGTTATTAAAGAAAACAAGATTAGTCAATAGTCCTATCTTCTCCTTTCTTAAAGCGTCACATCGGTGGCGCTTTTTCTTATAAAGAAAATGTGCTATATATTTATATGATGATTATTTCTAATAATAACTTAATTATTACAAAAATGGACTTGTCCATGTCTTTCGATGTATTTAAAAACTCACAAGACGAAGATAATAAAAGATTTGTTCCTGATGAAGTATTTGAAACAGAAGAAGAAACAAAAGAAGTCATCAAACATATCATTGATAGTTATGACTCTAAAGATGGACCTTTTATATACGCGATTATCAGAAAGAGTGATAGGGCGAATATTGGATATGTCCAGTTAGTGAAGATTGATGAAGGATGGGAAATCGGCTACCACATCGCAAAAGCATATACTGGAAATGGGTACGCTAGTGAAGCGGTTAATTTATATGTCGAATATTTAAAGAAAAATACAAACATCAAAGGAATATATGGTGTTGCTTTAGCGGATAACCTAGTTAGTAGAAGAGTGCTTGAGAAATGTGGCTTTAATTTATACTTCGAAGGTACTGGTATGTATCAAGGCCAAAAAAGAACTATCATTAAAACAATTAAGAAGTTATGAAACACGTTTTTCTTTTTAAAGATCAATACTATCCATTTACTTATACGGATCACAAAAGAATAGTGGTGCGTGCGGTTTTACTTAACGATAAAAACGAAGTTGCCTTACTCCATGTTGTTAGCGATGACAAGTTTGGACATCGCGATTGTTTTGAACTGCCTGGAGGTGGGAAAAAGAAAGATGAAGGATTTCATCAAGGGGTCCTTAGAGAAATCGAAGAAGAGACGGGTTTTAAGGGAAAAATCATCAAATTCCTCGCAAAAGTAGATGATTTTTATAATTTAATTCATAGAAACAACAATAATTACTACTATTTAGTCTGCGTTGATAAATATGTTGGTGATCATAAAGAAGATTATGAAAAGAGAGTTATCCAAGAGTTAATCTTTGTGGATATTGATAAGGCTATTAATTTAATGAATAATGTTAAAGACGATGGTGTGGGACTTCTCGTTAAACAAAGAGAACTTCCTATCCTAAAGTTAGCAAAGGAGTATATCGATGAACATCCTATTAACAAATGATGATGGATTTGACTCAAAAGGTATTAGAATTCTTTTCGACTTATTATCTAAATATGGAAACGTTGTAATCGTCGCTCCTGATTCTCCTAGAAGCGCGAACTCCGCGGCTTTAACTTTAGGTAAACCAATTCAACTAGTTAAAGTTGAAGATAGAGTATTTAAATGCAGTGGTACACCTGTAGACTGCGTATCTTTAGGACTTTGTTCATTAAATATCGATTTCGATATGGTGGTTTCTGGCTGTAACAATGGTTGGAATATCTCCTATGACACAATGTATAGCGGCACAATCGGCGCGGCATTAGAGTCATTAATGTTTTTTAAACCATCCATTGCGGTATCTGCGCCTCACAATACTGACTTCAAAGTAGTGGAAGACCACTTCGATGAAGTGTGGGAATACATCAATAAGAACAAACTAATCTCTAATGAATACTTACTTAATATTAACTTCCCAGATAGTGAAGTGAAATGTATGTCATTAGGAAGCCTATATTACCGTCATGATCAAAACTATTTCACTAAGTTAGAAGATGGTTTCTGGGCTTATAGAAATATGCAAGAAGACTTCTCTGATGATAAGAATAGCGACTGCTATCAAGTGAAACATGGGATTATTTCTATCGTTCCTTTAAATAGAACTTATTATCAAAAAGAACTACTCGAAAAACTACAAAGTAAAGTTAAATAGTGGACCGCTTGGTTCACTTTTTTATTCCCTTTTTATTCACATGTGCTATAATCATTTTCCTGGGTTAGTTAGCAAATACTAACTCATAAGAATTATTACAAAGTAATAAAGTAAGGAGGCTCATATGAATAAATACATTTTAGGAATTGATGGTATGGGATGTGGCATGTGCGAAATTCATGTCGAAGACGCTGTCAGAAAAAACATGAATATAAAAAAAGCAAAAGCCTCTCATCTCAAAAATAACTTAATAGTTTTTAGTGAAACAGTTTTCACTATTGATGATTTTAAAAATGCGTTAGATCAAACAGGCTATCGCATTACTTCCTTTGAAAGAACCGTAGCGGTTAGAAGACTTTGGTGGTGGAGGTAATAGTTTATGGAAAGAATACTATACCCTATCCTTGGAATCGCCTTAATTTTCATTTGCACAACTGTTGGTGCATTATTCGTATTCTTTATCCGTAAAAAAGAGATTTCACCAAAGCTTAATAAAATATTTACCGGCTTTGCGGCAGGTGTGATGTTTTCCGCTTCTTTCTTTTCCCTTATCAAACCCGCACTTGAGAGTAACGTGGAGTATCTTCCTTCTTGGTCCGTAGTAACCATCTCCATTGTTTTAGGTGCGGGTTTCTTATGGTTGATTGATAAGATTGTTCCTCACTTCCATAGTGCTGAAAAGCAAGACGAAGGCTTATCCGTAAAAAGGATGTCAAAAACAAGCAAAATGTTCCTTGCGGTCACCATCCATAATGTCCCAGAAGGACTATCTGTTGGTATCGCATTTGGTGTTGCTTTATCACAAAGTGATAATCACGCTTTATTATTAGGTGCATTATTACTCGCGATTGGTATTGGTATTCAAAACATCCCAGAAGGTGCGGTTGTATCCTTACCAATTAAAGGTGAAACCGGTTCTAGTGGCAAAGCATTCTTGTTCGGTATGCTCTCTGGCGCAGTCGAACCTGTTGCCGCAGTAATCGGTTTATTCTTAGCGATGCAAATTCAAGGAATTATGCCTTGGGCTTTAGCATTCGCTGCCGGATGTATGATTTACGTTGTCGCGGAAGAAATGATTCCAGAAATGACTAGTGAAGGCCATGATCATTTCGGTGTTTGGTCATTTATCTTCGGCTTTGTCGTAATGCTTGCATTAGACTGTATTCAATTCTAATAGGAGGGACATTTAAAAATATTTTTAATTTATTTGTTGACTAGTAAGTTAGTAAAGACTAACATAATAACGAGTTAGAAAAAACTAACTATAGATCGGAGGAACTAACTATGCCAATCATGCTTGCACCATTAAATGAAGAAATCACCGTCATTAGAATTCTCGCTAATGAAAAGATTAAGAAACATTTGGAAAGCTTAGGTATTTTAGTTAATTCCAAATTAGTTGTTCTCTCCTCGGTCAATGGAGGAGTTGTAGTAGCAATTAAAAACGGTCGTCTTGCTTTAGATCATGAAATCGCAAGTAAGATTCTAGTAGCGTAGAAAGGTAGGAAATTATGCTAAAAAAACTAGACCAATTTAAAATAGGCGAGACTGGCCTTATCAAGAAAGTAGAAGGAGAAGGACGTCTTAGAAGAAGATTGTTCGATATGGGCGTCACCCCTGGCGCCACAGTATATCTCCGTAAAGTAGCCCCGCTTGGTGATCCTCTTGAAGTAACAATTAGAGGATACGAACTTACATTACGTAAGAGCGAAGCACAACTAGTTGTGCTAGAAGTGGAGGATAAGAAATAATGAAAAGATTTGCATTAGCAGGTAATCCAAACTGCGGTAAAACCACATTATTCAACTCCCTCACAGGATCAACCGCACACGTTGGCAACTGGCCAGGTGTTACAGTTGAGAAAAAAGATGGTGTTTATAAAAAACTAGAAGAACACGTTTCAATCATTGACCTTCCAGGTATTTATTCTTTATCACCATATACAAACGAAGAAGTAATTGCGAGAAATTACATCTTAGATGAACATCCAGATTTAGTTATTAATATCGTGGATGCGACAAACTTAGAAAGAAACTTATACTTAACCACACAATTATTGGAAATTAATGTTCCAATGATTATCGCCCTCAACATGATCGACGTTCTTAATAAAGAAGGAACAGTCATCGATGTCGAAGCGATTGAAAAGAAAATTGGTGTCCCAGTTGTTGCGGTCTCTGCGTTAAAAGAAGATAACTTAGATAACTTAATGAAGAGAGCTTATGAAGCGAGCAAACAACCACGTGAAGGCAAAACTATTATTACAAATAAAGATATCCTTCACTTAATCGGTGACGTCAATATTGCCTTTAAAGGCAAAGAAGTGGAAAATCCATTATTCCACGCGATCAAATTAGTGGAAAATGATGAACTTGAAGTTGCTAACCACAACGATTTAGTTTCCATGGTGGAAGCCTTCAAGAAAACATTCAATGATGAAACATTCGGTGATGACTTTGAAGCCATTATCGCTGATAACCGTTATCACTACATTTCCGATAACTTCCATACAGTAGTTAAAAAAGCTGTTAAAGAAGAAGAGGAAGATGGCAAGAAAGCCGTCAAGATGTCTAGATCTGACAAGATTGATAAAGTCCTCACTCATAGAGTGTTTGGCTTATTAATCTTCGCTGTTGTCTTATTCTTCGTCTTCCACTTAACATTCGGTGAAAACTTATTCTTCATCGGTGCGGGTGGCTTATTCGAAAATGTGAATCCATCATTTGCTGGCACAGCCTGGGAAGGCATGATTTGGCATGAAGGTGGTATTAACTCACCTGGTGTTATCTTGTTCAACGCCTTTGATATGACATTCGGTTGGTTTATCGAAGTTGTCGGTGGTTGGATGAGCGGAGCACCTGAATGGTTATCCGGATTCGTCTGTGATGGTGTCTTATCTGGTTTATTCTCCATCTTAGGATTCTTACCACAAATCTTAGTCTTATTCTTATTCTTCGCGATTATGGAAGACACAGGTTATATGGCCCGTGTTGCCTTCATTCTCGATAGAATATTCCGTAAATTCGGCTTATCTGGCCGTGCCTTTATCCCAATGATTATGGGCTTTGGTTGTTCCGTTCCTGCGATGATCAACACCCGTACATTAGCGGATGATAAAGAAAGAACATCCACAATTAGAGTTATTCCATTCTTCTCTTGTGGTGCTAAATTACCAATCTTAACTGCTATTGCAGGTGGTGTTGCTGGAGCCTTTGGCTTCGCACACGTTGACCTCATTACATATTCTATGTATGTCGTCGGTATCGTTGCCGCGATTGTCTGTGTCTTATTAATGAGACATACCACACAAAAAGGCGACGCTGCTCCATTCATTATGGAGTTACCAGAATATCACTGGCCACAATTCAAGGCCTTGATGATTCACTTATGGGATAAAGCCAAACACTTCGTTAAGAAGGCTTTCACAATTATCTTAGCCTCCACAATCGTGATTTGGTTCTTATCTAACTTCGGCTGGAACTGGAGATATCTCGGTTCCATGGATGGTTCCATCCTTCAATCATTAGGACAACTCATCCAACCAATCTTTACTCCACTTGGTTTTGGTGCCCAATTATCAGCCTTTGGCTGGGTCTTCGCAGTGGCTGCTATCACTGGTTTGATCGCCAAAGAAAACGTTATTGCTACATTCTCTGTTTTAGCCGCTGTTATCGTTAGCGGTTTCGAAGGAACAGAAGAAGGTGTTGAAGAAGCTATTATTATGATTCAAAACACCGGTATTACATGGCAAGGTTGTATCGCGTTTATCGCCTTCAATATGTTGACCATTCCTTGCTTTGCTGCTTGTGCTACTGCTAAAGCAGAACTTCCAAAAGGTCAATTCAAATGGACACTTGCCTTCTGGCTCGTGGCCTCTTATATCGGCACAGCTGTTATTTATTCCGTCTTAAATATCTTCCCATCTAACTTAAATGGTCATGCATATAAGAACGGACAATTAGCCTGGGCTATCCCAGTGGTCTGTGTCATCGTTGCTCTTGCAGTATTGACTCCATTTGCTATCAAATGGTGGAATGCT
The DNA here is from genome assembly GCA_016290145.1 of Caryophanales bacterium. Classification (GTDB taxonomy): domain Bacteria; phylum Bacillota_I; class Bacilli_A; order RFN20; family CAG-826; genus RUG13091. Next base: position 10,324 of record JAEESX010000015.1, on the reverse strand, counting down.
CGCAAAGCGAGAAAAGCAAATTTAGGAGCTTAATTATGTTTCAAAACCCTGATTGGATTTGGTTAGAAGTATTAGTGCTATCTGCGGTAGTTGTTTTCCTTGCTGCCATGATAGGTACCTACGCCTATAAGAGAGCACATCACATTCCAACTGGGGATTGTGCGGAATGCCGTAAAGGAAGCAAAAAGCTTCTCAAGGAATACCACAAAATGTATTCAAAGAAATAGGGGTGGAATTATCTACCCCTCTTTTTATTAAAAAAGTCATATATTTTGAATGAAATAGTATATAATACTAACGAAAAGGGAGAAAAAATTATGCCATTAGTTAATTCAAAAGAATTATTCGAAAAAGCCTATAACGGCGGTTACGCAATCGGTGCTTTTAACTGCAATAACATGGAAATCGTTCAAGCGATTACCGAAGCTGCAAAAGAATGCAACTCTCCAGTTATTCTCCAAGTTAGCGCTGGTGCGAGAAAATATGCAAAACAAGGTTATTTAAAACACTTAGTGGAAGCTGCAGTTGAAGACACTGGTTTACCAATCGTCTTACACTTAGACCACGGTGCAGACTTTGAAATTTGTAAAGAATGTATCGACGGTGGTTTCACTTCTGTTATGATCGATGCTTCTAGCAAATCATTCGAAGAAAACATTGCCTTAACAAGAAAAGTCGTTGAATACGCACACGACACAAGCAAACACCCATACGTTACAGTTGAAGCTGAACTTGGTACCTTAGCAGGTATTGAAGATGACGTTAAAGTTGAACATGGTGCAGAAAGCTACACCCGTCCAGAAGACGTTGAAGAATTCGTCAAACGTACAGGTTGTGATAGCTTAGCTATCGCTATCGGAACAAGCCACGGTGCTTATAAGTTCAAACCAGAACAATGCACACGCGATCCAAAGACAGGTGTCTTATTACCTCCTCCATTAAGATTCGACATCTTAGAAGAAGTTAGTAAGAGATTACCAGGATTCCCAATCGTTTTACACGGTTCCTCATCCGTTAACCAAGAATTCGTTAAAATCATTAACGACAATGGTGGTAAATTAGTCGACGCAGTTGGTGTCCCAGAAGATCAATTAAGACAAGCCGCTAAATTAGCCGTCTGTAAGATTAACATCGACTCTGACTTACGTTTAGCTTTAACCGCAGGTATCAGAGAAGTTTTAAATCAACATCCTGAAAAGTTCGACCCACGTGAATACTTAAAACCAGCACGTGAATACGTCAAACAATTAGTTAAGCACAAGATTGTTGATGTCTTAGGTTCCAACGATAAAATCTAATCGCTAATCTAAATAAATAAGAGTGGTCCAAGTGATCACTCTTTTATTTTATATAAAAGAAAAGACCACATTGCTGTGGCCTAGTCTTTTAATTTAATTCTTTATTTCGCTTTCTTTACAAGAGCATCGCGGATTTCTTTGAGAAGTTCAACTTCTGTTGGTTCTGGAACACCTGGTTCTGGTGGAACTGGTCTTTCTTCAGGATGCTTTTGGTAATAAGCTTCTCTAGCTTTTTCTTCTAACATTGCTTTTTTAGCTGCGGCAACTGCGACAACCTTAACAATGATAAAGAGAACTAAAGCGACGACCAAGAAACTAATGATTGCTGTTAATAATGTGCCTAAATCAATTGTGGCAGCACCATTAAAGACAAACCATTTACCATGTTGGGTATAGTTAGCGGCTAACTTATTGCTACCATAGAGTAAGGCTTCGCCTTTTTCGGTAATACCAGCAGCATTACCAAGAGATTCTGCCATAGCATCGTAGTTAGCTTTGTCAAAGTATTGACCAACGCCATCTAAACCTGCTTGTCCAGCGTTTAATGGGAGGAGTGGGAACACTAATCCTTTTAAGCCGCCTGGGACTGGCCATGTAGCAACATTTAATAAGATGTTAACGAATGCTGTAACAATTGCGCCAAAGGCACCGCCGATAACAACACCAACAGCCAACATAAAGGCATTACCTTTATTGATGAATTCCTTGAATTCGACAAAAATACTTTTTCCTTTTTTTGCTTTCTTTGCCATGATGAATTAAATTATTCCTTTCTAATTACATAATAAAACTTTTGTTTTAAAAGTGAAAATGTTTATTTTTTGTGAGTGACAAATGAGATAAAATATAACTATGGAAATAGTTAATTTAGGACATGCCTCATTTCTTATAAAAGGCGAGAATATATCAGTGGTTACTGATCCTTACAGAAATGGTTCTGTTCCTCATTTAAAAATGCCTCGTGTACAGGCAAATTACGTAACTGTGTCACATGATCATTACGACCATGACGCAAAAGAAATAGTTAATATCATCCCAACAGATATAGAACTTAAGTATGAAAGAATACTCGTTGCGCATGACCATCATAATGGCGCGCATCGTGGGTTAAACAATATGTATCTATTTGAGATCGATGGATTACGTATTTTACACACAGGTGATTTAGGATGCATCCCTCTTAGAAATATTCTTGAACAAATGAAGAATGTTGATATATTATTAGCCCCAATTAATGGTCATTTCACGATATCCGCACAAGAATTAAAGGCAATTATGGATGTCATTAATCCAAGAGTCACAATTCCTATGCATTATTATAAGAAAGAAGATAATAGTGGATACCCTGATGGTGGCCAAATTGATATCTTTAAAAAGCTCGTTGGTGAATACCTGGAAGTTGAAGATAGAATTACTGTGAATGATGAGCTCTTTAAGAATAGAGTTGTGGTATTTAATAAAGCAGTACAGGAGTAGATATTTATGATTGATTTACACTTACATTTAGATGGCTCTTTAAGTGAGCAAGATTTCTTATATTTAGCAAAAAAAGAGGGAATTTGCTTAGGAAAAGAGTTCCCAAATAACATTTATGTCCCAATGGACTGCAAATCGCTAGAAGAGTATTTAATGCGTTTTGATCTCCCATTACAACTCCTTCAAAGCAAGGAAAATATTGCCCATGCAACATCGTCCTTAGTGAGAAGACTTTATAAGATGGGATATATCTATGCAGAGATCAGATTTGCCCCTCAACTTCATATGCAAAAAGGACTCACACAACTAGAAGTTGCCAAAGCCGCACTTGAAGGAGTAGAAGAAGCATTAAAAGAATGCGATGGATTTGAAGCAAACTTATTACTTTGCTGTATGAGACATGGTGCAGAAGAAGTGAATATGGAAACAGTGGAAGTTGCTAACAAACTTAAAGGCACAAGAGTGGTCGGTGTTGACCTCGCTGGTGCGGAAGCAATGCACCCAAGTTCCTACTATAAAAACATCTTTGATTTAGCAAAGGAATATAGGTTAAACATTACTATCCATGCTGGTGAAGCAACTGGCAGTGATGAAGTAATGATGGCTTTAGATAATGGTGCTACTCGTATTGGTCATGGTGTTCACCTAGATACTGAAAAAGATGGTCCACGTGCAAAGAAAGAAGATATCTGCTTTGAGTTCTGCCCAACCAGTAATTTGCAAACTAAATCACTTAAGACATACGCTGATGTCCCATTAAGAGCATTTATGGATAAAGGCATTGCCCTTACCATTAATAGTGACAATATGACAGTCAGCAACACTGATGTTTATCAAGAATTCTCTCACTTATATCAAACCTTTAACTTAAATAAAGATGAAGTTTATGGATTCTTACTTAACTCCATTAACTATTCATTCACAAGTGAAGAAGTTAAAGCAAGGTTAAGAGTGAAGCTAAAAGAAAGAATTGATAAGTTCTATTCTCAAATAGCGATGTAAAAAGAAAAGAGGCAGTGCCTCTTTTTCTTATTTAACGTATTTATTTAAGAACGCTTCAAGGATTGGTTTGTGATATAACCTTGCGTAATCCGCTTTCCAAGAATAAGATTCAACGCCTGTGTCTGGATTAACAGAAACATCAACTTGTTCTTCGGGAAGGATTTTTCCTTGTAACACTTCGTTTGTGTATCCTAAGTGTTGAACTCTTTCTTCGGAATAATAGGAACGTGATAAGACGAATTCGCCATTATCATTTTTGGTAACTTCATCATTGAAGTAGACGTTCATATCTTGAAGTTCTCCGTTATGCCAGATTTGTGTTGTTGGAACAAATCCTCTGTCATAACCTAACGCTTCATTACCTTCATAAGAAGACATTTTGTGATCCGCTAAGAATTGTCTATAACCTGGAGAATTTTTGTTAATTGCGCCATGGTCGAATAATAAACCATCGATAGCTAAGTCCATAATCCAAATTGATTTACTTAAGTTGTTATTCTTCGAATAAGGAAGTAGTACTTCTGGGAAACAGTCATTGCAATCTGGGCAGAAATACCAGATATAGTGAATAACGACATCTTCTTTTGTAACGAACAATGCGTTATCTAAGTATTCTTGATCAACGTAGAAGTATTGTGGGTCTTTAGCAATTTTACTAACAACCTTTCTTAAACCTGATAATGATTGGAACATTGGCTTAGTGTCTTTGCTATAGATGTATTCGTTAACTTTCTTACCATCTTTAATAAGAGCAAATGTTGGATCAGATGTTCCTTTTAAAATTGTTAAACCGAACTTGTCGGATTCATCGGAGAATTGAGAACTGGCGATGTAATAAACCTTTGTATCATATTCTTCGACATACTTGTCTAAGACTTCATGGAATGTTGACCAGCAACCACATGGAAGTCCGTCTTGATATACGGAAACAAGCATGTTTTCGCCACGGCTAACTTTAGCAGCGAGCTCACCATACTCTAATTCTTCTGCGGTAGTGCTCACTAATGTACCAAAGGTGAGTCTTGCGCGTTTATCTAGATTACATCCGGTAATTCCGGCTGTAGCTAATGTCATAAATGGGAGTAAAAATAATAATTTTTTCATAAGTGCAATTACTATAATACATTTACAAAAAATATGCAAAAAGTTAGTGAAATACAAACTAAAATTTCAGTAATCTTTTTTGGCATAAATTTTTTTAGAAAAATATTGTTGTAATTTATATCAAATATATATATTATTTTTCACGTGAAAAAAGTAGTCGTAAATTTTGGGACTACGTCACACCTAATTCTATCAATGTGAGATGCATTGAACTTGACCCAATCTAGAGATAGAAGGACAAAAGCCTCGGACAGCTTGGTCAAATGCCGGATTAGAGATAGTGATATCTTGTTATCAATTTATAAGCTTATGCTTGGAGTGAAAGTCTCCGTCGTACCTTGTGAATGCATAATAAGAGTAGTAAAAGTAAGTATTTACTATATAGACTCCCAAAATGAGAAGACGTAGTTAGTCTATAGTCTAACCAATTTCTCACCTATATTAGATTCATAAGGTACAAAGTAATTTGTATCTTTTTATTTAATAAGGAGGAAAGGGAAATGGCTAAGAAAAATCAAGAAGTCTTAGAACAAGAACAAGTTCAAGAAGAAAATCCATACATCATTGAACTTATCGATGTTTGTAAAAAATTCCCAGACAGCGATAGTTACGCTGTTGAAAACTTTAACTTAAAGATTAAGAAGGGCGAATTCGTTACCTTTTTAGGTCCTTCCGGCTGTGGTAAAACCACAACTTTAAGAATGATTGCAGGTTTCGAACTTCCAACAAGTGGTATCATCAACCTCAATGGTAGAGATATTTCTTTGTTACCTCCTTATAAGAGACCTATTAATACAGTTTTCCAAAGATACGCACTATTCGCGCATTTAAATATTTATAACAATATTGCTTTCGGTTTAAAACTTAAGAAGATTCCTTACGATGTTCAAGTCGTGGATAAAGCCGCTATCAAAGATAGACAAGCCGAAATCAAATCTTTAAAAGCAGATAAAGAAAATGATAACTCAAGTCGTATTGCTGAATTGAATTCAGAAATCGCTGAATTAAAAGCAAACCCAAGCTTAACAGTTACCAAATTCCGTCATTACACCAAAGCAGAAATCTCTGAAAAAGTTAAAAACGCTTTAAAGGTCGTTGACCTTGAAGGTTTTGAAAAGAGAGATATTTCTACATTATCAGGCGGTCAACAACAAAGAATCGCTATCGCTAGAGCAATTGTTAATGAACCAGAAATCCTTCTCTTAGATGAGCCATTAGGCGCATTAGACTTAAAAATGAGAAAAGAAATGCAACTCGAATTAAAAGAGATGCATAAAAAGATTGGTATTACCTTCATCTATGTCACCCATGACCAAGAAGAAGCTTTAACTATGTCTGACACAATCGTTGTTATGAACGATGGTGAAATTCAACAAGTTGGTAAGCCAAAAGAAATCTATGATGAACCAAACAATGCCTTCGTTGCGGACTTTATTGGAGAATCCAATATTTACACCGGCACAATGGCCAAAGACAACAAAGTCAGATTCTTAAATAAATATTGGGATGCTGACCCAGTGGACTTCGGTAAATTCCCAGTGAATGAAAAAGTCGACGTTGTTGTTAGACCAGAAGATATCATCTTAACTAAACCAGGTAATGGCACAGTTGATGGTATTATTAGCAGCAAGATCTTCAAAGGTATGCACTATGAATACATCATCTTAGTGGGTAAAGCAGAAGTCGTGGTGCAATCCACTGCTGAACTCGAAGAAGGTTCTACTGTAGGTTTAAAAGTTGACCCAGTCAACATTCAAATTATGAAGAAACCATTCGTATCTAACTTCTACGATGGTTATATTTCTAGAAACTACAATGTTGAATTCGCTGGTAGTGAATTTGACTTAGATATTTTGCCATTATTCCCAGGCGCAAAATATAACGAAGAAGAAACACTCGTGGATGAAAACGGTAATGAAATCGATGTTGAAAACTTAGAGATCAATGTTGAAGTTCCATTTGACGCAATCACTATTAGTGATGATCCAAATGCTAGCGACATTCACGGTAACATTATTTCCTTAATTTATATCGGTGACCACTATGAAATTATGGTGAGAACCGAAGACGATGAAGACTTTATTTTAAGCACACCAGACTTGTGGAACGAAAACGACAGTGTTTCTGTCATTATCGATTTAGAAAAAGTTCATCTTTCTCGTAAAGGAGCTAAGAAATAAAAATGTCTGAGATGGTTTTAGCACAAAATCCAAAACCTCGTAAGAGATTCAATTTCCGCGGTAGCTTATGCATTCCTTATGGAGTGTTCATGGCGCTATTCGTGATTTTCCCATTGCTTCTCATTTTGTACTATGCCTTTACCGATGAAAAAGGACGTTTCTCCTTTGGAAACTGGGGCACAGTATTTAGTTCACCAGAAAACTGGAAAGTCATCGGTGCAACTTTCCTTATTGCTAGTGTAACCACAATTGTCTGTATCTTAATCGCTTATCCAATCGCCTATTTATTATCAAACAAAAAATATAATAAGAACAAAGTTCTTGTTTATATCTTCTTATTACCTATGTGGATTAACTTTGTTATCCGTACCATCGGTTTAAAAGCTTTAGTAAATGCTTTCTTCAAGGTGTTCATCGGTGCGGACTTAACTGCGACATATCCATACGTGGCTATCATCATTGGTATGGTCTATGACTATTTACCATTCGCTATCCTTCCTTTATATAACCAAATGTTAAAGATGGATAAGAACCAAATTGAAGCTGCTGCGGATCTCGGCGCTAATCCATTCCAAGTCTTCGTTAAGACTATTATTCCAATGACCATTCCAGGCATCGTTTCTGCTTGTATGATGACCTTTATGCCAACAATGTCTTCATACGTTATTGCAAATAAGATGTCTGAAAACAGTACCAAAATTATCGGTAATATTATCGAATTCTGGTTCGGTCAATCCACAAGTGCAATCAGTAACCACGTTGGTTCTGCCTTGTCCTTAGTGATGTTATTAATCATCGGTATTTCCTTACTCATTGAGAAATCTCTCACTGGTAAAGAAGATACAAAGAAGGGAGGTATTTGGTAATGGAACAACAAATGTCTATTGAACAAGTAAACCGCGCCCTTCAAAGAAAGAGAAACTGGGCTAAGGCCAAGAAGATTCTTGCTAATGCATTTGTCTACTTTGTCTTATTACTCATGTATGCCCCTCTTATCTACATCACCGTCTTCTCATTTACTGGAAGTAAAACTGCTGGTGTGTGGACAGGATTTACATTCTCAAACTATCAAACATTATTTAATCCAAACAATAAGTTTGGTCAAAACATCTGGAGCGCCGCTGGTAACACAGTCTTAGTGGCCTTAGTCTCCGCAAGTATTTCTACAGTCTTAGGTACATTGGGTGCCATCGGTATCTTCTACTTAAGAAAGAAGTGGATGAAAAATGCTATGGACTTTGTCACACAAATTCCTGTTGTTAATGCGGAAATCGTTACCGCCGTTAGCTTATGTGTCTTGTTCGTTATCTGCGCACAAGTCTTCCACTTAGAACGTAGTTTCTTAACATTAGTTATTGGCCACGTCGTCTTATCTATTCCATACGTTGTTATGTCTGTTCAACCTAAGTTAGAACAAATGGATCCAGCTTTATATGAAGCGGCAATGGACTTAGGTGCCACACAAACACAATCCTTATGGAAAGTTATCATTCCAGATATTGTTCCTGGTATCTTATCGGGCTTCTTATTATCCGTTACATTATCACTCGATGACTATGTCATCACTGCGTTTACAAAACCAACCACAGGTGGATTTGAAACCATTTCTACCTATGTCGATTCCGCGACCAAGAAAGCGGGATTACCAGTTCAATTACGTGCATTTACAGCAATACTCTTTGCTGTCATCTTAATAGTTATGATTGTTATGAACATCAAGAGTGCTCAAAATGCTAAAAATATTGTCAAAAAGGAGAAAAACAAAAATGACTAAGACAAAAATTGCTTTATTAGTTGCTGCACCTGCCTTACTCTTAGGTGCACTCACATCATTAACTGGTTGCTCCACTAAATATGATCTCGTTATTTATAACTGGGAAGATTATATTTACGAAGGCACAGATGATGATGGTAACTACATTGAAGATGGAACAATCGCCGCTTTCGAAAAGTACTATGAAGAAAAATATGGCGAATCTATCAAAGTGGGTTACGAATGCTTCAGCACAAACGAAGAAATGTATCAACAAATTTCATTAGGTTCTATCCATCCTGATCTTATTTGCCCATCTGATTACATGATTCAAAAAATGGCTAACGAAGATATGTTAGAAGAATTCTCTTACAATGCCGAAACTGATACATATGCTGATTCCTTACATAACTGGGACGAATACGGTTCTCCATTCATCAGAGAAAGATTCGCTAATGAAACATTAGCTAATGGTTCTTCCTTCTTAAGCTATGCTGTTCCTTATTTCTGGGGCACAATGGGTTTCACCTATGACCCATCCTTCTTAGATGGTAACTTCGGTGATGTCGTTAATTCATGGGAATGCTTATGGTCCAGCGACACAAACTTAAGAAAACAATTCTCTTTAAAAGATTCCATGCGTGACACATATGTGACCGCTATCTTCCACGTCTATAAAGATGAAATCGCTGCATTAAACGAAGCAGATGAAGATTACAACGCTAAATTATCCGCAATCTTCAATAGATGCGATGATGTAACAATCCAAAAAGTCGAAGACGCTTTAATCGAAGCAAAAGGCAAAACCGTTTACGGTTTCGAAGTTGATGAAGGTAAAGATGACATCGTTAGAGGTGTCTACCACGCTAACTTAGCCTGGTCTGGTGACTCTGTCTATTCTATGGATAGTGCAGAAGAAGCTGGCAAAATCTTAAATTACTCCTTACCAGAAGAAGGCAGCAATGTCTGGTTCGATGGTTGGTGTATGCCAAAAGGTGCTAATAAAGATTTAGCAGAAGAATTCTTAAACTTCTTATGCTTACCAGAACAAGCACAAAAATGTATGGAAGCTGTTGGTTACACATCCCCAATCGTTGGTGATGAAATCTGGGAATATGTCAATGACACATATGCCGCAGAAGAAGGCGAAACAGAAACATACGAAGTCGACTTATCCTTCTACTTCGGTGATTCTATCGAAGGCGCTGCTAAGATTGACATCCCATTAAGCCAAAAAGGCCGTCAATTCGACGCACAATATCCAACACAAGAAGCATTAAAGAAATGCTGCTTAATGAAGGATTTCGGTGATCAAACCACAAAAGTTGAGCAAATGTGGACAAGAGTCACAACTGCTTAATTCCTACATATTAAATAAAAATATTATTTGTTTCTTGAAAGAAATATAAATGCGGTGCTATAATTCATAGCGCTGCATGATGGTTCCTTAGCCAAGTTGGTAAGGCAATTGACTGCAACTCAATGACCGCTGGTTCAAATCCGGCAGGAAC
>JAEESX010000014.1 GCA_016290145.1 Caryophanales bacterium | reverse complement strand
ACTTGATCCTAGTGTTAAAGTATTAGATATTCTTCCTTTGGTTTTGGAAGAAATTAGATAAAATGGAACTCGAAAAACAGAAGTATAGATTTACAGTCAAAGATCATTTGGGCAACTCAATGATTTTAGCATCGTATGTTGTTTTGACAATGGTAACCTACCCTGTCTCATTTTTTGGTATACATTTTCTTTATGCTGATTAAACGTAGAAAGAAGTTTTTTGAGTCAATCAGAGCTAATCAAAATCTTGAATTCAAGTGGTAGGGAATAAATATTTATATTTATAGGTTGATTTAACACTATTATGACGTTTGAAATTATTATTGCAATTGTGTTCCTCGGATTAGGCCTTGCTATGGATGCTTTTTCAGTTGCGCTAGTTGATGGCTTGACCATGAAAGGTATAACAAAAGGAAGATCATTCTTTATTGCTGGTATGTTCGGATTTATGCAAGCTCTTATGCCACTAATCGGCTTCTGGCTTGTCGAGGGTGTTGAACGTATTGCAGGTAGCGTTGCTGGCGAAAAAGCAGGAGAAATCGCATCACTAGTTGTTGTGTGGTTGGCGTTCGCCTTGTTGTTGTTTGTTGGTGGTAAGATGCTTATCGAATCTATCATCGAACTTAGAAAACCTGCTGAAGAGAAAGAAGAAAAAGAATTTTCATATCGAAATATTATTCTCTATTCTGTGTTAACAGCGATTGATGCATTAGCAGCAGGTGTTGCTCTTCATGCTGGTTTATCAACAACCATAACTGTTTGGTTACACGTTTCTATTATTTTAGCTATTACATTTGCCTTATCCTTGGTTGGATTGTTCTTAGGCAAAGGAATTATTAGACTCCTAAAAGGAAAATACGAAATTGCCGGTATTATAGGTGGTTGTATTCTTGTCCTTTTAGCGGTCTGGGTCGTTTTAAGTCACTACTTACCTTTTTAGAATATATTTTCTTTTATTGAAAATAATATCTAAGCCCCATAAAATATATGGGCTATGAAAAATTTTTGGTTAGAAATTTTACATATTGATAAACAAACAGGTGCTAGATACGGCATCCTTCACACTCCTCATGGTGATGTTGAGGTTCCTATGTTTATGCCTGTTGGTACTTTAGCCACAGTTAAATCATTATCTCCAGAAGAACTTAAGAGTATGGGTGCTGGTGTTATTTTAGCTAACACTTATCACTTATCTATTAGACCTGGTGAAGATATTGTTGCTAAGGCAGGTGGACTTCATAAATTTATGAATTATGATGGACCAATTCTTACTGATAGTGGTGGCTTCCAAGTCTTCTCTTTAGCGGAACGTAGAAAGATCACTGAAGAAGGCATTACTTTCAAGAATCACCTTAATGGTGATAAGTTGTTCTTCTCTCCAGAAAGAGCCATTGAAATTGAAGAAAAATTAGGTGCGGATATTATTATGTCATTCGATGAATGCATTCCTTATCCAGCAACTTATGAATACGCAAAGAAATCGACTGAAAGAACATTAAGATGGGCCAGAAGAGGTCTTGAAGCACACAAGCGTGAAGACCAAGCCTTATTTGGTATTGTCCAAGGTGGCGATTATCAAGACTTAAGAGAAATGTGTGCCAAGGAATTAGCCGCAATGGATTTCCCTGGATACTCTATCGGCGGTACATCAATCGGTGAACCTAAAGATAAATGTTTTGAGATGATTGATTATGCTATCAAATATTTACCAGCTGATAAACCAAGATATTTAATGGGTGTTGGATCACTTGACTATTTGTTAGGTGGTATCGCTCGTGGTGTAGATATGTTCGACTGCGTGTTACCTACACGTATTGCAAGACATGGAACATTAATGACTTCTAAAGGAAGAGTTAATATTAAAAACGAAAAATACAAAGAAGATTTCACATCTCTAGATGAGAACTGTGATTGCTACTGCTGTAAGAATTACACAAAAGCATATTTAAGACATTTGTATGTCTCTGACGAAATGTTTGGAAAGAGACTCATGTCCATCCATAACATTCGTTTCTTAATTAAGATTATGGAAGGTGCTAGACAAGCCATTAAAGAAGATCGCTTTGGCGATTATATGGAAGAAGTTCTTAACACCTTTGGTGATAAGAGAGGTTTCTAATGGACATCAATCTTTTTGATTTTTACTTACCAGAAGAACTCATCGCTCAAAAGCCAGTTCAAAAAAGAGATGAATCCCGCTTATTAGCGGTTAATCTCAAAGACCACACTTATGAAGATAAGCACTTTTTCGATATTACAAATTATTTAAAACCAGGTGATGTTTTAGTTAGAAATAATACAAAAGTTATTCCTGCTAGATTACTTGGTATCAAAGAGAAAACTGGAGCTCACTGTGAACTATTGCTTTTAAAGCAAATAGATGGCGATAACTGGGAGTGCTTAACAAGACCTGCGAAATCTTTAAAAGTCGGCGCACGCGTCGATTTTGGCGATGGAAAGCTCATTGCAGAGTGTATAGAAGAACGTGATGAAGGTCTTAGAATATTTAAATTCATCTATGATGGGATTTTCTTAGAGGTATTAGATGCCTTAGGAAAGATGCCTTTACCTCCATATATTAGAGAGCAATTATGCACAAATGATAGATATCAAACTGTTTACGCTAAGTTTGAAGGTAGTGCTGCTGCTCCAACTGCAGGTTTCCACTTTACAGAAGAACTCTTCGACAAGATTAAAAAGATGGGTGTCGAAGTAGTGGATATTACACTCCATATTGGTCTTGGAACATTTAGACCAGTTAAAGTTAATGATACAAAAGATCATGTGATGCATAGCGAAGTCTATGAGATTTCCGAAGAAGCGGCCGAAAGACTCAATAAGGCAAAAGCGGAAAATAGACGTATTATTGCTATCGGCACAACATCAGTTAGAACCCTTGAAGCAAACTATTCGAAGTACAATACTTTCAAACCTACAAAAGAAGCTACAAATATCTTTATTCAACCCGGATATCAATACAAAACTGTGAAAGCTATTATCACTAATTTCCACTTGCCTAAGTCCACTTTGATTATGCTCGTTTCTGCGTTTGCTGGAAGAGAATTTACATTGGAATTATATAAACATGCTGTGGAAGAAAAGTACCGCTTTTTCTCGTTTGGTGATTCGATGATTCTTTATGGAAAAGAAGATTAATTATCAGCAAATATTACTATCAAAACTCCAAGAAATTAAGGAAAATGGAGCTAAACCAACACTTTGCTTACACGCTTGCTGTGGGCCATGTTTCACCATACCTTTCGAAATCATAAAGGGCTTTTTCAAGATTACAGTAATCTATAACAACTCCAACATCTATCCTAAAGAAGAACACGATCGTCGTTTAGAGGAATTTAAACGTTATATCAAAGAGATTAATGCTGATGTCGAGTTCGTAGAATTTCCATATGACAATTTAACCTATAATAAAGACTTAGAGCCAAGAGCGGATGACAAGGAAGGACACGAGAGATGTCGCATCTGTTTCCGCAAAAGATTGAGACAAGGATTCGAGTATGCCAAGGCTCATAACTTTGACTATTTTGGCACGGTCATGACAATCTCAAGATACAAGAATGCCCAAGACATTAACAAGATCGGCCACGAACTTGAGAAGGATTTTTCACCTGTTCAATGGCTTGATGCTGACTTTAAGAAAAATGATGGATATGAGCATTCACTAGACATAATTCGACAACATGAGATGTATTTTCAAGAATATTGTGGCTGTATTTACTCGTATAAAGCCTATCTCAGTAAAAACGAGAAAAAATAGTGGAAAAAAACCAAAAATTGACCCCAAAAAATGGGGTTTTTTCTTATTTTCGAGCATTTGAGAAGGCTATTTTTTGGTCATTTTTTCCATCTGTTTATTTCTTTTATCAAAATATTTTTATTATTTATTTGACACGCATATATATAAGGGGTATGATTTGTACGTTGTCTGCCCGCAATGAAGTGCGAGGTTGCTGACACACCCACAGGCGTTGTCATGAAGGTGTCGTCAGGTAATTCGTACAGAGCGAGTCAAGGACAAAGCCTGAAAGTGATATAGGAGGAAATTTCATGGCAAAAACTAACAAGATCAGAGTTCGCCTTAAAGCTTACGATCATGTCAATCTCGACTTGAGTGCGGCAAAGATTGTTGAAGCGGCGAGCAAGACCGGTGCAGAAGTTGTCGGTCCTATCCCTCTCCCAACGGAGAAACAAGTATTCACGATTTTGAGAGCTGTTCATAAGTACAAAGATTCCCGTGAACAATTCGAAATCAGAACACACAAGAGACTCATCGATATTAACAAACCTAGCAAGGCCACGATGGATTTATTAAAGAATCTTGACTTACCTGCAGGAGTTAGCATCGAGATCAAAATGTAAGGAGGTAAGAGTTCATGAAAGCAATCGTTGGACGCAAAATGGGCATGACTGAAGTCTTCGCTGAAGATGGAACAATGTACCCAGTATCAGTCGTCGAAGTCTTACCAAACGTTGTCACACAAGTTAAAACACTTGAAAAAGATGGATATGTGGCAGTCCAAGTCGGCTATGAAGAAAAACGTGAAAGCCGCGCTAACAAATGTGAAAAAGGTATCGCTGCAAAAGCTAATACAGTTCCACATTACGTCAGCAAGGAATTACGTGGTGATGAAATGGCCAACTACCAATTAGGTGACAAAATCACAGTCGACCTCTTCAAAGCAGGCGACATCGTTGACGTCATCGGAACAAGCAAGGGTCATGGTTACACCGGCACAATCAAACGCTGGAATATGACAATCGGTCCAAAGGGACACGGTTCAGGTTACCACAGAGGTCAAGGCTCCTTCGCTAATAATGGTCGTTACAACCATGGTGTTATGCCAGGCAAACACATGTCAGGTCACATGGGTAATGAATCCGCGACAATCTTAAACTTACAAATCGTCGCAGTGAACGCAGAAAAGAATTAC
Source organism: Caryophanales bacterium (assembly GCA_016290145.1). GTDB lineage: Bacteria > Bacillota_I > Bacilli_A > RFN20 > CAG-826 > RUG13091. The sequence continues at coordinate 20,246 of JAEESX010000014.1, read as the reverse complement.
ATCTTAGTTAAAGGTGGCATTCCTGGTCCACGTAAAGGAATCGTTGTGATTCGTAGCGCGGTTAAAGTAGTTAAGAACGCAAAAGCGATCAAAACATTAATCGATCGCACACCAGCTCCAGTGGAAGAGGCACCAGTTGCCGAACCAGCACCTGAAGCAGCAGCTGAATAGTGAAAGGAGAACGTAAACATGGCAGAAAAGAAAACAGTCAGCGTCAAAGTTTATAACATGGCTGGCGAAGAAGTTTCCAAATTAAGCTTAAAAGCCGAAGCATTCGGTGTTGAGCCAAACAACCAAGTTATGTTCGACGCTGTTCAAGTTGAACAAAGCAACGCTAGACAAGCGACAGCCAAAACAAAGGTTCGTCACGAAGTTAGCGGTGGTGGAAAGAAACCATTCCGTCAAAAAGGTACAGGCCGCGCACGTGCCGGTACAACAAGATCCCCAATTTGGGTTGGTGGTGGAACGGTCTTCGGTCCAGATGGAAATCAATCTTATAAGATTTCCCAAAACAAGAAAGCCCACAACTTAGCTTTAAGAAGTGCACTTAGCTTAAAAGTTAACGATGGTATGAAAGTTCTTGATGAATTAAAACTCAAGGAAAAGAAAACCAAAGAATTACTCAAAGTCTTAGATGCCCTTAAAGTTGGTGGCAAAGCCTTAGTCGTCGTTGATGCTATTGATGAAAACACATTCTACAGTGCATCTAACTTAGATTGGGTCAAATTAGTTACTACTGATAACGTCAGTGTTCTCGACTTATTAAATGTTGATACAGTCGTCTTCACAAAGTCCTCAGTGGAAAATTTACAAAAGGAGGTTTTGAAATAGTTTATGGCAGCCAAAAAGAAAGCTGAAACAAAAGCAACAAACCGTTTCGCAAAACCAACCGAAAAAGATTTCGCAGTCATCCTTGAACCAAGAATCACAGAAAAGTCCATGGACCAAATGCAAAATCAAAACAAGATAACCGTTAAAGTTCTTGATAGTGCGAACAAAACTGAAATCAAATTAGCAGTTGAAAGAATCTTCCAAGTTAAAGTTGAAGATGTTCGCGTCTCTAATGTGAGAGCCAAATCAACAACTAGAGGCACCCGCTACCAAGGTAAGATCTCCGGTTACAAGAAAGCAATCGTTACCATCGCTGATGGTGAAGCGATTGACTTATTCAAGGAATAATCTAAGTTCGAGTTATTCCAAATTATAGGAGGAAAAAGTAATGTCAATTAGAACTTACAAACCTACGTCCGCAAGCCGTAGAAACATGACAAATTCGACATTCGAAGAAATCACAACAAATACTCCTGAGAAATCATTATTAGTCAGTTTAACCAAAACAGGTGGCCGTAATAACCAAGGTAAAATTACCTGCCGCCACATTGGTGGAGGTCATAAACGCAAATACCGCGTTATCGACTTCAAACGTAATAAGGACAATATCCCAGCGGTTGTGAAAACTATCGAATACGATCCAAACCGCAATGCGAATATTTGCTTAATCTGCTATGCAGATGGTGAAAAGCGTTATATCATCGCTCCAAAAGATATCAAAATCGGATACAAAGTTTTATCCGGTGAAGCAGCTGACATCATGCCAGGCAACGCAATGTGCTTAAAGAGCATTCCTGAAGGTACATTCATTCACAACATTGAATTAGTTCCAGGCAATGGTGGTCAATTATGCCGTGCAGCTGGTGCTGCCGCGCAAGTCCTCGGTTCCGAAGGCAAATACGTTCTCGTTAGATTAGCTTCTGGTGAAGTTAGAAAAATCTTAAAAGAATGTAGAGCAACAGTCGGTGCCGTTGGTAATGAAGACTGGAACCTCATCAACGTCGGTAAAGCCGGCAAAACAAGATGGCAAGGTACCAGACCAACAGTTCGTGGTTCAGTTATGAACCCATGCGATCACCCTCATGGTGGTGGTGAAGGTAAATGTCCAGTCGGACGTGATGCACCACGTACACCTTGGGGCAAACGTGCTCTCGGTGTGAAGACACGTAAAGTGAAGAAAGCGTCCACCAAATTAATCGTCCGCCGTAGAAACGGTAAATAATGCAGAAGGAGGAAAATGAATTATGGCAAGAAGTTTGAAAAAAGGCCCATTCGTGGATGAACCATTAATGAGAAAAGTTGAAGCCTTAAACGCAGCTAATAAAAAAGAGATCATCAAAACATGGTCCCGTAGAAGCACAATATTCCCACAATTTGTCGGACACACCTTTGCAGTTTATAACGGTAAAGAACACATCTCTGTGTATGTCACAGAAGATATGGTCGGACATAAACTCGGCGAATTTGCTCCAACAAGAAAATTCACCGGACATACAGGCCACACAGCTGAAGACAAAGCAGCTGCCGCCGCTAAATAGGAGGTTTGATCATGGCAGAAGAAACAAAGAAAACAACTGCTAAGAAAGCCGCTGCTCCTAAAAAAGCAGTTAAAAAGGCTGAACCAGTTGAAGAAGTTAAAGCTCCAGTTGAAGAAGCTCCTAAGAAAGCTCCAGCCAAAAAGGCTGCTGCTAAAGCAGAGAAGAAAGTCGAAGCTCCAAAGAAACCTGCTCCAACAGAAGCACGCGCTATCGCAAAGAACGTTAGACTTACTCCTCGTAAAGCCAGATTAGTTATCGACCTTGTTAGAGGTAAGAATGTTAAAGAAGCATTAGGTTTATTAGCTATGACAAACCGTGCCGCATCCGAACCAGTCAGCAAGTTAATCAAATCCGCTGCTGCTAACGCTGTTAACAACTTCGGTATGGATGAAGATAGCTTATACATCGCTCAAATCTGGGCAAATGATGGCTTAAGAATGAAAAGATACTTACCAAGAGCAAAAGGTTCTGCTTCTGGTTTAGTGAAAAGAAACTGCCACTTAACAGTGGTGGTCAAAATGAGATAGGAGGAAAACATCAATGGGTCAAAAAGTTAATCCAGTAGGTATGCGTGTTGGTGTCAATCGTGATTGGAATTCACGTTGGTACGCAAACGAAAAAGAATACCATGTGTTCCTCAACGAAGATATTAAAGTTCGTCAATATCTCGAAAAGAACCTCAAAGATGCCTTGCTCTCTCACGTCGAAATCGAAAGAGTCGCCAGCAAAGATGCAAAAGGCACAAACCTTGTTGTTACTATCTATGTCGCACGCCCAGGCGTGGTCATCGGCCAAGATGGTAAGAACATCAACAAAATCAAAGAAGATTTAGCAAAATTAGTGAAGAGTGATGCCATTCGCGTTGATGTCCTCGAAGTCAAAAATCCTGACTTAGATGCCAACATCGTCGCTCAATCAATTGCAAAGCAATTAGAAGAAAGAGCATCATTCAGAACCGCTCAAAAGAAAGCCATTCAAAGAGTTCGTAAGTCCGGTGCTAAAGGTATCCGTACAGTCGTCTCTGGCCGTTTAGGCGGTGCAGATATCGCACGTAGCGAAGGTTATAAAGAAGGTGTTATTCCTCTACATACACTCCGCAGTGATATCGACTTCGCGATTTGCCATGCTGCTACACAATATGGTCGCTTAGGCGTCAAAGTGTGGATCTGCCGTGGTGAAATTCGCCCTGAACTTCAAAAGAAATCTTCTGAAGAGAAAGGAGAATAGTCATGTTACAACCAAATCGTGTGAAATATCGTCGTCCTCATATTATTAAATATGAAGGCAAAGCAACATCTGGTAACACTGTTGCATTTGGTGAATTCGGACTAGAAGCACTTGAAGGTGCTTGGATCACAGCCCGCCAAATTGAAGCGGCTCGTGTCGTCATTTCCCGTTATACCAAAAGAGGTGGCAAGATCTTTATTAGAATCTTCCCACACTTAGCCAAAACCAAGAAAGCCGCCGGCACCCGTATGGGTTCTGGTAAAGGTTCCCCAGAAGATTGGGTGGCAGTAGTCAGACAAGGCTGCATCATGTTTGAAATGAGTGGCATTGCTGAAGAACAAGCTCGTGAAGCTCTCCGCTTAGCGGCTTACAAACTCCCAATCAAATGTAAAGTTGTTAAGAAAGGAGAAGAATAATCGCTATGAAAATTAATGAAGTCCGTGAATTAACCACAGCCGAATTAAAAGAAAAACTCTACTCCTTAAAGGAACAACTCTTCGAACTCCGCAGAAAGAAAGCTGTCGGTGCTCTCGAAAAACCAGAAGATGTCATCGGAGTTAGAAAAGACATCGCGCGTATCAATTTAGTATTAAGAGAACGCGAACTCGCAAGTAAATAGGAGGATTGACGCATGGAAAGAAAAGTTCAAGCCCGTCGTACCATTCAAGGTGTTGTCGTAAGCAATAAGAACGATAAAACAATCGTCGTCCTTGTTGAAACACATAAAAGACACAGCAAATACGGCAAGCGTGTCAAATACGGTAAAAAATACTACGCTCATGATGAAAACAATGAAGCAAAGAATGGCGACACAGTTACCATTATGGAAACAAGACGCTTAAGTGCTACAAAGAGATTCAGATTAGTGAGCATCGATAAGAAAGCCGTCATGTCTGTTAAAGAAGCTGAAGCTGAATTAAAAGAAGAAATTCTTGAAGCTGAAATCAAAACAGAAAAAGTTGCTGAAGAAGCAAAAGAAGAACCTAAAGTAGAAGAAGTCAAAGCGGAAGAAGCTCCTGCTAAGAAACCTGCTGCTAGAAAGGTTAGTAAAAAAGCAAAAGAAGAATCCAAGGAGGAAAGTAAGTAATGATCCAGAAAGAAACAAACCTTGTTGTCGCTGATAACAGTGGTGCACGTTCTGTTCGTGCTTTCACCCTCTATGGTGGTTCAACCCGTAAATCATCTTCCATCGGTGACATTATCAAATGTGCCGTTAAGGATGCTATCCCAAATGGTAAGGTGAAAAAAGGTGACGTCGTTAGATGCGTTATCGTGAGAACCAAAAAGGCTATCAATAGACCAGATGGTTCCACAATCGCATTCGATGACAATGCCGTGGTCATTATCAATGATGATAACGCACCAGTCGGCACACGTGTCTTTGGCCCTGTTGCTAGAGAATTACGTGATTGTGGTGAAGAAGGATTCATGAAAATTGTCTCCCTCGCACCAGAAGTGTTATAAGGAGGAATAAAAGACTATGAATTTAGTTAAAGGTGATACAGTCATCGTTATCGCAGGTCGCGATAAAGGCAAAACTGGCGTAATCCAAAAAGTTATTCCTGAAAGTAACAGAGTTGTCGTTGAAAACGTCAACTTACGCAAAAAACACAAAAAACCAACCCAAGCCAACCCAGAAGGTGGCATTGTTGAAATCTATGCTCCAATCGATGCTTCTAACGTTATGTTAGTCGATCCAAAGACCAAGAAACCAACAAGAATCGGCCACAAGGTTGTCAAAGGTAAAAAAGTCCGCTTCGCTAAGAAGAGCGGCACAGTGCTATAAGGAGGAAATAACCATGGCAGAAGAAACAAAGAAAACTACTGTGAAGAAAGCCTCCACAGCAAAAGCTGCTCCAAAGAAAGAAGCAGCACCAAAAGCAGAAGCTCCAAAGGCTGAAGCTCCAAAAGCGGAAAAGAAAGTTGCTAAGAAAGGCAACGGTAACAAAGTTTCCGCCATCCAACCTCGTTTAAAAGTCAAATACGACAACGAAGTTAGAAAAGCATTATTAGAAAAATATAACTATTCTTCTACAATGCAAATCCCAGGCTTATCTAAGATCGTTATCAACATCGGTTGTGGTGATGCCACACAAGATGGCAAACGCTTAGAAGAAGCTGTTGCAGAATTATCACAAATCACAGGTCAAAAACCAGTTATCACAAAGGCGAAGAAATCCATCGCTTCCTTCAAATTAAGAGAAGGTCAAGAAATTGGTTGTAAGGTTGATTTACGCGGCGTGCGTATGTGGGACTTCTTTGATAAATTAGTCTCAATCGCGCTCCCACGTGTTCGTGACTTCCGTGGTGTTAACAGAAACGCCTTCGATGGTCGTGGTAACTACACCTTAGGTATCAAGGAACAATTAATCTTCCCTGAAATCGAATACGATAAAGTGCAAAAAGTTCGTGGTATGGATATCGTTATCGTTACCACCGCAAAAACAGATGAAGAAGCATATACCTTATTAGATTTATTAGGTATGCCATTCAATAGATAGGAAAGGAGTACACAATGGCTAAAACTAGTTTAAAGGTCCGTCAATCTAGACCTCAAAAATACAAAGTTAGAGAATACACAAGATGTGAACGTTGTGGACGTCCTCACTCTGTCTATTCTAAATTCCATTTATGCCGTATCTGCATTAGAGAATTAGCCTATAAAGGTGAAATTCCAGGCATGAAGAAATCATCTTGGTAATAGGAGGAAATAGTAATTATGATGTCAGATCCAATTGCGGATATGCTTACCAGAATTCGTAACGCAAACGCATTAAAACATGAATCAGTCAAAGTCCCCGCTAGCAAGATGAAAATCGAAATCGCGAAGATTTTGAAAGAAGAAGGCTTCATCGTTGACTACAAAGTTAAAGGCGAAGTCAAAAAAGAAATGACCATTACCTTAAAATACGCAGCTGATGGTACAAGAGTTATCTCCGGTTTAAAGAAGATCTCCAAACCAGGCTTACGTGTTAACGTTGGTTGTGAAAAACTTCCAAAGGTCTTAAAAGGCTTAGGTATCGCAGTCATCTCTACATCACAAGGTGTCATGACTGACGCAAAAGCCAGAACATTAGGTATCGGCGGCGAAGTCATCGCCTACATCTGGTAATAGGAGGAAAGTTTATGTCAAGAATTGGTAATAAACACATCGAACTCCCAGCCGGTGTTACAGTCGTTGAAGAAAACGGTAAAGCCAAAGTCACAGGTCCAAAAGGTACATTATTTGTTTCCTTAAATACCGGTATCGACATGAAAGTCGAAGGCAACATCGTCTCCTTCACCAGACACAATGAACAAAAACAAACCAAACAAAACCATGGTACAGTCCGCGCTAACGTTCATAACGCAGTCGTCGGTGTCTCCCAAGGTTATAAGAAATCCCTAGAGATGAGAGGTATTGGTTACAAGGCTCAATTACAAGGTAATAACTTAGTTTTATGGGCAGGATACAGCCATACCGTCACCATCGTTCCAAACGAAGGTGTTAAAGTCACAGTTGTTGATGCCACAAACATCGATGTCGAAGGTATCGACAAACAAGCTGTTGGTCAAACCGCTGCTCGTATTAGAGAAGTCCGTTCACCAGAGCCATATCTAGGTAAAGGTATCCGTTACAAAGGCGAGTACGTTGCTACAAAAGAAGGCAAACGTGCTGCTGGTAAATAGTTAGAAAGGTAGGAATTAGTTGTTTATGGTAACAAAGAAAGATAAAAATGTTTCCCGTGTTCGTAGACATGCTCGTGTTAGAGCCAAATTAAGTGGCACTAAAGAAGCACCAAGACTTTGCGTCTACCGTTCTAATAAGAATATCGAAGCCCAATTAATCGACGACGTTAAGGGTGTTACATTAGTTTCTAGCTCCTCTATGGCGCTTAAACTCGAAAATGGTAGCAACATTGAAGCCGCCGCTAAAGTTGGCAAAGATATCGCGGAAAAAGCATTAGCTAAAAAGATTAAGAAAGTCGTCTTCGACCGTAGTGGTTATATCTACCATGGCCGTGTGAAGGCTTTAGCAGAAGCCGCTCGTGAAGCTGGCTTAGACTTCTAAGGAGGACCAATCAATGGAAGAAGAAAAGAAAGTTGCTGAACAAGCAGTTGAAGCTGCTCCTGTTGAAGAAGCTCCAAAAGAAGGTCGTGAAAATCGTCGTCCAAGAGGTGACCGCAACGACAGACGTCCAAGAGACGGCAAACGTGGCGATCGTCGCGACAGAAGAGACGAACCAAAAGAATTTGAAGAACGTGTTGTCTTCATTAACCGTGTTAGCAAAACCGTTAAAGGTGGCCGTAGAATGAAATTCTCCGCCCTCGTCGTTGTCGGCGATGGCAAAGGCCGTTATGGATTCGGTGTCGGTAAAGCCGCTGAAGTCCCAGATGCAATCAAAAAGGCATCTGAATCTGCTAAAAAGAACTTATTTAACATCCACTTAGTGAAAGGTGGAACCATCTCTCACGAAGTCGTTGGTAAATACGGTGCTTGTAATGTTTATCTAAAACCTGCCCCAGAAGGTACTGGTATTATTGCCGGTGGCCCAGTTCGTGCGGTCTTAGAATTAGCAGGTGTTCGTAACGTTTGCTCTAAAGTCTATGGTTCCAGAGCTCCAATTAACATCATTAGAGCCACAAACCAAGGCTTGAACAACCTCAAGAGCTACAAAGAGACAAGATCTCTTCGTGGCAAAGAATAATAAAAATATCTCAATTAGATATAAAATAATTGAATAGGAGGTGCACATATGAAATTACATGAACTTCAAGTAGCCGAAGGCGCTCGTAAGGAACATTACCGTAAAGGTCGTGGTCTTGGTTCCGGTAACGGCAAAACAGCCGGTAAGGGACATAAAGGTCAAAACGCTCGTAGCGGTGGTGGCGTCGCATTAGGTTTCGAAGGTGGTCAATTACCACTCTTCAGAAGATTACCAAAACGTGGCTTCAAAAATGTAAATCATGTCAATTATGCCACCATTAACGTCGGAGAACTCAATAGATTCGAAGACGGTACAGTGGTTTCCTCAGCATTACTAAAAGAAAATGGATTATTATCCAAGGAATATGATGGCTTAAAGGTTTTAGGTGGAGGTAAACTCGAAAAGAAATTAACCGTCCAAGCTAAAGCCTTCAGCAAATCCGCTGAAAAAGCCATTAGTGATGCCGGTGGCAAAATTGAGGTGATCTAATTATGAAGAAAATTGGTTCAATTCTCAAAAACAAAGAAATCATGAATCGTATCATGTTTACGATTCTCATCCTCTTCGTATTCCGTATCGGTGCGCAGATTACAGTACCAGGTGTTACATTAGGGGAAGACTTACAGAATTATCTCGATAGTTCTTACGCCTTATCCTTAATGAACTTACTTGGTGGTGGAACTCTTCAAAGTTTCTCCATCTTCGCACTTGGCGTGAGTCCATACATTACCGCTCAGATTATCGTTGAATTATTATCAACAGATGTCTTACCAGCATTAACCGAACTCAAACGTCAAGGTCAATCCGGAAGAAAGAAGATCGAACTTGCAACCCGTTACTTAACTCTTATGTTAGGTGCGGTTCAAGCATATGGTATTATCCAAACCATGAAATCTAGTGAAGCAATTACATTTGTAACCGCTTCTCAAGAATGGCTCACATACATCTACATCATCGTTATTATGATGGCAGGTTCTATGATCGTCATGTGGCTTGGTGACCAAATTTCTGTTAAAGGTATCGGTAACGGTATTTCCATGATTATTTTCGCGGGTATCGTTTGCTCCTTACCTTCACAAATCGGAAATGCCTTCTCATTATGGGTGGGCAACTCCGCATTACAAGGACAAGGCGACTCTGCACGTATTGCAGGTATCTTCAAGTTCCTACTTTACATCCTCGCTTATGTCTTAATTATTTCCTTCGTTACATTCATCGAACTTTCCAAGAGAAAGATTCCAGTGCAACATTCAGGAAAAGGTGGTGGACAAACACAAAGTATGTCCCGCGCCAGCTTCTTACCTATTAAGGTTAACTCCGCCGGTGTCATTCCTGTCATCTTCGCGAGTTCAATCTTGATGGCACCAAGCGTCATCGTCGCATTCGTTGATGCAGAACATAGTAGTGATGCCTGGTTAGGTATCTTCCAAACCAGTACACTCTTTGAAATGCCAGGCGGATGGAAAATGCCATGGGGCTTAATCATTTACTTGGTTCTCACCATCGCATTCACATTCTTCTACGCGAATGTCCAAATCAATCCTCAACAACTCGCTGAGAACTTCCAAAAGAACGGTTCTTACATTCCTGGTATCCATACCGGTAATGAAACAGAACGTTACGTGAGAAAAGTTCTTAATAGAGTTACCTTCATAGGCGCGATGGCCTTAGCGTTAATTGCGGCATTACCTGTCGTTCTTACACTAACAGTCTTCAAAGACAACCCATCCTTAGCCTTAGGTGGTACCGGATTAATCATCGTTGTCGGTGTCGCATTAGAAGTTAACAATCAAATCGACGGCTTACTCGCAGGTAAATCCTTCGATGAAGTCGTGGCTGGTGGAGGTCGTTAATTATGTTAAAAAATATTATCTTAATGGGCCCTCCAGGTGCGGGCAAAGGCACCTTAGCCAAACAATTAAAAACAGCCTTTAATCTCACACATATCTCTACAGGTGATATGTTTAGAGAAAATATTAAAGGTGGAACCGAACTCGGTCTTCTCGCAAAGAAGTACATCGATGACGGCCATCTTGTTCCTGATGAAGTGACAATTGGCATGCTCAAAGATCGCTTAGCACAAGAAGACTGCGCAAACGGATTCCTTCTCGATGGATTCCCAAGAACACTTCCTCAAGCAGAAGCTTTAGAAAAGTTATCTAAGGAAATCAATCGCCCAATCGAAGTCGTGGTCAACCTCGATTGTGATAACCAAGAACTCATTAGACGTATCTCTGGTCGTCGCGTTTGTAAAAATTGTGGCGCCCCATATCACATCACCACTATGAAACCAAAAGTGGAAGGTGTCTGTGATTTATGCGGTGGTCCATTATACCAACGTGCAGATGACAATGAAGAAGCGTTAAAAGTTCGTTTAGACCATTACGTTCATGACACCAAACCTCTATTAGACTTCTATGCCGAAAGAGGATTATTAGAGAACTTCAATTCTTTAATGGGTAGTCAAGAACTCTTCAATCAAGTTTCAACATTTTTAAACAAATAATATGATTATTACAAAATCTGCTAGAGAAATTAATTTGATGAAAGAAGCCGGTAGAGTGGTGGGTCTAGTCTTCAAAAAACTAGAAAGCGCCATTCGTCCTGGTATGTCGACGTTAGATATCGATGCGATTGTTGAGTCAACAATGCTCGAAAACGACTGCATTCCGGCGGAAAAGGGCTATTATGGCTATCCCGCAAGTGCATGCGTCAGCGTCAATGACACTCTCATCCATGGTATTCCATCTAATAAGATTATTATTAGAGAAGGTGATATCGTCTCAGTGGATATTGTAGCAACATATAAAGGCTATTCCGCAGATGCGTGCCGTACATATAAAGTCGGCACGCTCACGGAAAGGGCAAATCGAATTGTTGATGTCACAAAGCAAGCCTTCTTTGAAGCCTTAAAGGTTGTTAAACCAGGCGCACGTATCGGTGACATCTCCGAAACGATTCAAAAATATGTCGAATCTCATGGTTATAACGTCGTCCGCGAATACACAGGACATGGTATCGGAGCGCATATGCACGAAGATCCAACCATTCCAAACTACGGTAAAGCGGGCCTCGGACCAGTATTAACTCCAGGTATGGCTCTATGTATCGAACCAATGGTCCTTGAAGGTCGTAAAGATGTCAGGGTCCTCGGTGACGGCTGGACCGTCAAGAGCAAAGATGGAAAACTAACCTCTCACTACGAGAACACAGTGATCGTTACTGAAGATGGTTATGAAATTATCACCATGTATGAAGGAGAAGAATAGTTAATGTCAAAACAAGATATGATTGAAGTTCAGGCGGTCGTTAAGGAGTGCCTACCAAACGCAAACTTTAAGGTAGAACTCGAAAACGGCGTCGTAATTCAGGCCACCGTTTCTGGAAAAATCCGTATGAATTACATACGCATTCTCCCAGGTGATAGAGTTACGGTAGAAATCTCGCCTTATGATTTAACACGGGGCCGCATAACATTCAGGTTTAAATAAACCGTAATTTAGGAGGAAAAAACTTATGAAAGTCAGACCCTCAGTCAAACCAATCTGCCCAAAGTGCAGAGTGATTAAGAGAAATGGCAAAGTTATGGTCATCTGCTCTAATCCAAAGCACAAGCAGAGACAAGGTTAATAGGAGGAAAATGAAATATGGCACGTATTGTTGGTGTTGATATTCCTAATGACAAACCAGTCAAAATCGCCCTTACCTACATCTATGGTATCGGTAGATACACCGCTCAATTAATTTGCGAAGGCGCAAAAGTTGACGGCATGATCAGAGTTAAAGATTTAACAGACGATCAATTCGGCGCAATCAGAAATGAAATCGCTAAATATAAAACAGAAGGTGATCTTCGTAGAGAAGTTGCTTTAAACATCAAACGTTTAACAGAAATCAACTGCTACAGAGGATTACGTCATAGAAGAGGCTTACCAGTTAGAGGTCAAAGAACCAAAACTAACGCTCGTACTCGTAAAGGTCCACGTAAGACAATTGCGAATAAGAAGATGGCCCCACAAGGTTAATGAAAGGAGAATAGAGTTATGGCAAAGAAAACTACAACCCGTAAAAAGAAAGTCAAACGCTCATTTACTAAAGGTGTTGCCCACATTCATTCCACTTTCAATAACACAATCGTTACAATCTGTGATGAACAAGGTAACGCCTTAAGCTGGTCTAGCGCTGGTGCAATGGGTTTCAAAGGCGCAAAGAAAGCCACCCCATTTGCCGCACAACAAGCCGCTGAAGCAGCAGGTAAAGCCGCATATGAACAAGGCATCCGTCAAGTTGATGTCGACGTTAAAGGCCCAGGTCCAGGCCGTGAAGGAGCTATCCGTTCCTTAGCAGTCGTCGGATTACAAGTCTTATCCATCGTTGATAGCACACCAATCCCACACAACGGCTGCCGCCCACCAAAACGCCCAAGAGGCTAATAGGAGGTCTACGATATGAAAATCGCCAATCCATTTGAAAGATTCGGAATTTCCCAAGCCGATTACGACGGTACAGAAAACTACGGTCGTTTCGTCATTGAACCACTCGAAAGAGGTTTTGGTCAAACATTAGGTAATTCATTAAGAAGAGTATTACTCTCTGCATTACCAGGCGCTTCATTATACGCAGTAGAAGTGGAAGGTGCTCGTCATGAATTCACCGCTTTAGAAGGCGTTGAAGAAGACGTCACATCCATCATCCTCAACTTAAAAGGTCTCGTCTTAAGAATTCCAGAAGAAGACGATGGCAATAAAAGATTAGAAATCGATGTCAAAGGACCAGCAGTGGTCACCGCTAAAGACATCGTTCTCCCAGCAGGTGTTGAAGTTGTTAACCCAGATTTAGAAATCGCCCACTTAGTGGAAGGTGGCAGCTTACACATGGTATTACACGCCCGCAATGGTCGTGGCTATATCACTGGTGAACAAAATAAAACTATCCATACTGGTTTAGCTTTAGGCACAATCAGCACAGATAGCAACTATTCCCCAGTTAGAAAAGCCAACTATACCGTCGAAAACACCCGTGTGGGACACGATTCTCGTTTCGACAAGTTAACAATCGAAGTTTGGACAGACGGCTCCATCTTACCACAAGAAGCATTAGCCAAATCTGCACAAATCTTGATTGCCCACTTAGACAAATTCTTAGATGTTGCTAATATCACGCGTGATATCAACATCGAAAAAGAAGAAGAAACAGTGGAAGAAAACAAATACGAGAACTTCACAATTGAAGAACTCGATCTCTCAGTTCGTTCTTATAACTGCTTAAAGAGAGCTGGTATTCAAACCATCTTAGAATTAACAGACAGAACTGAAGAAGACATGATGAAAGTTAAGAACTTAGGTAAAAAGTCTCTCAAAGAAATCAAAGAGAAACTCACAGCCTATAACTTATCCTTCAAAGATTTCGAATAAGGAGGTAACAATTTATGCCAGCACAAGGTAGAAAAAATGTCCATGGTAAAACCGGCGTAAGATTTAAAGCCGCGTACACCAAGAGCAAATATGAGAATATGCTTCGTAATGTCGTTACTGACTTAATTCTCAAAGGCTCCGTCAAAGTGACTGAAGCAGTCGCTCGTGATGTCGTCAAAGAAGCAGATCGTTTAGTGACATTAACCAAAAAGGAAGATGTCATGAACGCCAAACGTCAAGCCGCTAGATTCGTTAGAAATATTGAAAACGAAAAAGGTGTCTCTGCGTTAGATGTATTATTCGCTGAAGTCGGTCCAAAATTCGCATCCCGTAACGGCGGCTATACCCGTAGATTAAAACTCGGTAATAGACGTGGTGATGATGCTCCAATCGTGGTCGTCACTTGGGTTGAATAATTAATCAACTATTAAAAAGAACCATCAGTTAATACTGGTGGTTTTTTTATTTAAGTTTTATTTAAATTAAAAAGAAATATAACAAGCAAAGTGTTAGTTATAAAATAAAAATCGGTGATTTATTTGTATAAATAATTAATTTCCATTATTATATAGTATCTCGCTAGAGATGAAAGTGAGACAAACATGAAAAAGTTATTTAAAATCATTCCATTATTAGTACTTCCATTAGCGTTATCATCTTGTTCCATTATTAATTCATTCATTAATGGTGGCAATAATCAACAACAAACAACTAAAACAACTACACTTGAACTTAGTTCTGAAGCATTATCAATGGGCTTTGGTAGAACCGCAGAAATCAGTGCCACATTAAAAGAAAATAAAAAAGGCGTTGATGCCACAATTAACTGGTCCACAAGTAATGCAAGTGTTGCTTCATTATCAAAAACAAAAACAACAACCAAAGGTGAAAAGGTTATAGTAACTGCAGGCAATTCAGAAGGTAGTGCCGTTATTACCGCCAAAACCGCTGATGGTAAATATACAAAAACATGTTCCGTTTCCGTTAAAGATGTCTCCGGAACCACAGTTATGATTTATATGTGTGGTGCCGACCTCGAAAGTGGTTACGATGGCTATAACACAAATACCGCTCAAGCTGGTTATGCTACATCAGACTTAAACGAAATCCTTGCTGTTAACGGCCAACCAAATGATGTTAATATTGTCGTTCAAACCGGTGGTGCGAAAGCTTGGGCAAAATCAAATATCAATGCGAATAAATCCCAAAGATGGGAAATCAGAAATAGACAGTTTAATAAGATTTCTGAAACCACAAAGAAAAATATGGGTCTCACATCCACATTACAAGATTTTCTTGTATGGGGATTAACAAATTATCCAGCAGAAAAATATGGCTTAATCATGTGGAACCATGGTGGAGCAATGGATGGCTGCTGCTTCGATGAACAATTTACAGATTCACAAGGAAACGGCGATGGCCTTACACCAATCGAATTATATAATGCAGCTACAAATGCAAGAGCTGCAGTAGGTATGGCTTCTAAATTAGAATGGATTACCTATGATGCTTGCTTAATGGCAGTTCAAGATATTGCTGAATATAACAGCCATAACTTCAACTACATGCTTGCTTCACAAGAATCTGAAGGTGGAAATGGTTACGATTACGATGCTTGGTTACCAACTTTATATAGTAATTCAAGTGTTAACACTGAAACTTTATTAGAGAAAATCGGCCACACCTTCATGCTTGAAGAAGAACGATTATTCCAAGGTTGGGGTGATCCATTCGATCAAACACAATCTGTCTTAGACTTAAGCAAAATGGATGCCTATAAATCAGCATTCGAAAGTTTGGCTTCAGATTTAAATAATATCATTGGTACAAACTCCACAAAAATCAAATCATTAGGCAATGCAATTAAATCTGCTCAAAAATATGGCGCTACCGAAGATGAATACGAAAACACAGTTTATCCATTTGATATCTTTGATGTTAAGAGTGCGTTAGAAAAGATTTCAGCTAAATCAGACTTCTCTTCTGCATCTACAAAAATAAATGCAGTACTCTCTGCCTTAGATGAATTAGTGGTTTATGAAGAACACGGAAATGCTACAAGTGGTTCTGGTCTATGCCTCTTCTGTCCAATCAGTGGTTATTCATATAAATATGATTACGATAATGCACAAGTAAAGAGTAATCTCACCAATTGGAAGGTAGTCGCTAATAAAATCAATAGCAAAATGAGCGGTGGCTCTTTCGGATATTAATCAAATAAACAAATAGGAGTGGGCGACCACTCCTTTTTCTTTTCTTAGAAAAGTTTACTAATAATAGGTATTGTTGATACTTGACTATGGTAATATATAACGCACTAGGTGATTATTATGAAAAATCTCAACACACTTTTCCTTGCAGCTTCTTCATTATTCTTATTAGTTGGTTGTGGACCAAAAAACGAAGAGAAGAAACAAATCACTGCAAATGAATTTAATCAAAAATTAACTAAAATCAAAAAACACGAATACAAACAAGCCACTGTTGATGCGAGAGAGAAAATCGTAGGAACTGGTGATTTTGAAACTAACAAAAACGAACATAGAATTGAAGTCTATAAATATTACTCCGATACAGGTGCCTGGCTTAGCGATGAAAGTGTTGCCTTATTAAGAAGATACATTTTTAACTTTGATTCCTTAACAAGCCTAAAATCATGGGTGGAACTTAGTAATTTTACTTATACTTATACTTTCTATTCCGATTTGTCATTTATTGCAAAAGAAAACGGAACATTCACTGATCACTTTGATGATTATACCCGTAACATACATTTGGATTCCGAAATGCATGTCACATTAAATGAATATGGATACATTACTTTATTAGAAGCAAACTATGTTCAAGATATTACGGAAGTTTATTCTGATGTTACTAAAGAAGGAACTAAAACCGGAGAGACTAACGTATCCATCACTTTCAAATAAATAATAAGAGCCGTTCAAACGAATGGCTTTTTTAATACTTTTAATAAAATTGAAAATCTATGATAAAATATAAGCACAAAAATAGGGGGAAATTTTTAAATGAAAAACTTAAGTAGATTTTTTGTCGGTGCCGCTGCGTTAGTCCTATTGACAGCCTGTGGCCAAAGCAAAGTCAGCTATGAAAAATTCCATGAAAAAGCTGTCGCCGCTTTAAAAGAAGCAGGCGAAAAAGAATTTGATGTCGTAGTAAAAGGAAAATATAAAAATGACAGCGGTGAACATCAAATGGACAACGTCACTCTTTATTGGAAGAGTGGTGCATTCCTTCCAACAAGTGCATTGCACGTTGACGAAGATATCGTTGCTGGTTTATTGAATCTTATGACCGCTGATTTAGTGTCAGAAGATGAAAATACCACATACTATGTTGGTGGTGGTTTCAAAGCCGTTACAAAAACAGATGACGCTTCATACACCAAGACATGGAATAAATACGGTTTACCAACAAGCATTAAAAACGAAAATAACAACTATACAGTTTCGTACAAATAATTAAAAAAACTAATTAAGAGTCGTTCAAAAGAGCGACTCTTTTTTGTCAATTTCTTGAAAAACTAAACATAAAAATCTAATCCATTGATTTTTTAATGTTAAAATAATTACGACCTAAAACTATAAGGAGAACGAAAATGAAAGTTTTAAACAAAGTTTTAATGGGTGCTGCAGCACTAGTCCTATTGACAGGTTGCGCAAAGCAAGTCGAGTTAGCGGATTTCCAAGCTAAAGTCGACGCTATGGAAGAACACACATATTCAAAAGCCACTGTTAAATATGATGTCAATCTCAGAACAACTTCTACTGGCGAACAAGACGTTATAAATAACCAAAAGGGTGAAGTTAAATTCACATATAATGCCGATAAAGGTGAATGGGAAACAACTGACGAAGAACACGAAGGTTATGTTATTTACCTCAGATCCATTAGAGGCAAGGATGCATCTATGCCTGAAGTTAATGCTGGCATTACACAAACTGTTAGTTACTATATCGACTCTATGATGCAAACATATAAAGTCCAAGTCGAAAGAAAAGGTGGCTACGACAATGACGGTCTTACATTTAATTACGATAAATACATCGCAACATATACTTACAATAAGTATGGCTGGTTAACAAAATACACATACGAAGTAGCATGCACATCTTCAGGCGTGATCTTTGATCAACCATTTAATAGTTCCGAAAACGGTTACCAAAAGATTTCTATTTCTTATAAATAATCGATAAATTCAATCAAAAGAGTCGTTGAAATCAATGACTCTTTTTTGTTACCTATTTTATTGTTAAAATATTATCAAGAATAATTCTTAATACTTTTTGTGGAGGAAAACATAATGTCCGAGAAGTACAGAGAAGAATATGAAGTAGGCTTTTCGCCTCGTTTAGTCATGGAAGAAGCAAGCAGATGTTTGCTCTGTCTAGACGCTCCATGTTCATCAAGTTGTCCAGCGGGAACTGATCCTGCTAAATTTATTCGTTCCTTACGTTTTAAAAACGTCAAAGGAGCCGCGGAAACCGTCCGTATCAATAATATTTTAGGTGCGATATGCGCAAGAGTGTGTCCAACTGAAAGATATTGTCAGGCCGGTTGTTCCAGAAGTGGTATTGATAAACCAATTGAAATCGGTTTAATTCAGCGCTACATCACAGATTTCGAAGATGCCTTAAAGATGGACATCTTAGAAGTCAAAGAAAGTAATGATAAGAAAGTCGCAGTGGTTGGTTCTGGTCCTGCTGGTTTAACAACTGCCGCAGAATTAGCCAAAGATGGTTATCAAGTAACTATTTATGAAAAAGAAGCTAAGGCTGGTGGCTATTTAAGATATGGCATTCCAGAATACCGTTTACCAAACGCTGTTGTTGATAAGGAAATCAAACGTATCGTCGAATTAGGTGTTGATATTGTTCTCAATACTAAAGTCGGTGAAGACGTGAAGATTGAAGAACTTAGAAAACAATACGACGCAGTGGTCCTTTCTGTTGGTTATAGCGAAGGCAAGATGTTACCAATGTTTGAAAACAATAGAAAAGTCATTAAAGCCGTCGATTGGTTAAAGAAATGCAAAGACAAGAAAGGAAATATCAAAGTTCCGGAAAATGTCTTAGTTGTCGGTGGTGGTGACGTCGCAATGGATGTCGTCACATCACTTAAACTCTTAGGTTGTCCACATGTCACAGATGTTGTTTACGAACAATTCTCTGAATTTAGAGCAAGTAAGAAAGAACTTGAAAACGCTCAAGAACAAGGCGTCACAATTATCGATGGTTATGTCCCAGTGGCAGTGGCCAGAGGTGGAATTGTGAAATTCAAACACAGAGTTATTCCTGCTGAATTAAAAGTTAAAGCCGATCTCATCATCCTCGCGGTTGGACAAGTCGCAAATGTTGATGGTTTAGGTGTGAATCTAGATAAAGGCGAAGTTAATGCTAAAGGCGTAAGAGTACCTGATACAAATGTCTTCTTCGCTGGTGACATCGGTCATGGTGAAAAGACAGTTGTTTGGGGTGTCCGTTCTGGTAAAGAAGTCGCCTTCGAAGTGAAAAGATTTTTAGGAGGTAAAAAATAATGGTTAAGAAAGATTTATCCATTACCTTCATGGGTGTTAAATTCCCTAACCCATTCTGTTTATCATCTTCTCCAGTTGGTAACTGCTATGACATGTGTGCAAAA
The DNA here is from genome assembly GCA_016290145.1 of Caryophanales bacterium. Lineage (GTDB taxonomy): Bacteria > Bacillota_I > Bacilli_A > RFN20 > CAG-826 > RUG13091. Next base: position 890 of record JAEESX010000014.1, on the reverse strand, counting down.
GCATATAGAGAAGGTTGGGGTGGCGTTGTCTTTAAGACAATTGGTCCAAAGCATTATTTAATTGATGAAGTTTCTCCACGTTTTGATGCTTTAACAAAAGAAGCAGAACCATTCGTTGGTTTTAAAAACATGGAACAAATCGCGGAGCATTCATTAGAAGAAAACCTCGCAGATTTAAGAAGATTAAAGAAAGAATTCCCGAATAATGTTCTTATTGCTTCAATTATGGGTAGTAATGAAGAAGACTGGGAAGAGTTAGCCAAACTCGTCACCGAAGCCGGTGCGGATATGATTGAACTTAACTTCTCATGTCCTCAAATGACTTCTCACGCGATGGGTAGTGATGTTGGTAGTAATCCTGAATTATGCCGTAAATATTGTGCGGCAGTTAGAAGAAGTACCAAATTACCATTCATGGCCAAGATGACTCCTAATATTACAGATATGTGCGTACCTGCAATCGCATCCATCGAAGGTGGTGCGGATGGTATCGCCGCGATTAACACAATCAAATCAATTATCAATGTTGATTTAGATAAGAAAGTTGGTTTACCAATCATTAACGGTAAATCATCTATCTCTGGATATTCTGGTAAGGCAGTTAAACCAGTCGCCTTAAGATTCATCCAACAAATGAAAACTAATCCAAGACTTAAAGATGCCGAAATCTCCGGTATCGGTGGTATTGAAACTTGGGAAGACGCAGCGGAATTCATCTTATTAGGTTGTAAGAATTTACAAGTCACAACCGGTATTATGCAATATGGTTATCGTATCGTTGAAGATATGAAGAATGGCTTAATGCATTATATGGATGAACAAGGTGTTGATAAATTAGAAGACTTAGTGGGTCTTGCTAATAACAACATCATTCCAGCGGAAGAACTCGA
>JAEESX010000013.1 GCA_016290145.1 Caryophanales bacterium | reverse complement strand
TTGATAAATCAACTGTAATTGCACATTTTGCTGTCACATCAGCGGTTGAATCATCAGCGTATGTTGCGGTAACAACCATACCTGTTTTATCGAATGTTTCACCGACTTCATATTTAACTTTATTTGGTAATTTTGTGACTTCGATTCTAACGACTTCTTTTTCTTCTTCACCAGCGAAAGCATGGATGGTGTCGTTTAATCTATCTGCCGCACCAGTAGGAGTGTCGTTATAGTTTTGGAATGTTCTTCCGTCATAAGTAGCGGTTCCCCAAATGTAGTCGACCCAATCAGGATAATCGATGAATGGATTTCTATTGTTTGTGTAATTTCTATAGAGAATGTCGTTTCTTTGAATTTCAAACTCATCGACTGGATCTAAATGGTGCCATTCAAGTAAGTCAGTTAAGATACCCATGTTACCTGTCACAGTAGTGGATGACATATAACCACTTGTTGGACTGGTGTTATCTTGAATGAACGCTAAGTTTGGATTGTTTGAATTTATGCCATCAGAGTCAGCACCGGATAAATAGTTGTATCTTGCAACCATGTAGAAGCAAGCACGAGCGATATCGCCTTTATCGCAATCTTGTGGTTCAAAAACTTCGTCTGAACTAATACTTGTACCGAGTGTTAATGAAGTGCCGACATAGTTATCAGAGGCATAGCTCCATTTGCCGTGTTTTGTGGAACTTGTGATGTTGACAAATCCGTAGAATTCATTACTATGTAATGAACTATTGACGTCAGAATCACCTGGCCATAAGTGCATTGGGTCGCCTCTAGCGCCACCTTGTGCCTCGTCTTCAAAGCCGTGAGATTTTGGCCAAATATGTTCTCTATCAATACCCCATTCTTTGTTATTACCATGAGATGTTGTTTCATCGCTTTCTCTTGCCCAAGCATGCATTTTGTTATCTACTGAACGATTAACATATAAGGCATGTAGGTATGGATTCATCCCTTTATTGGTTGCGCTTGATCCATAACTATAACCCGTAATGGTGTTAGTGGAAGCATTATAACCGGAGATTTCAGAAGCTGGTGATTTCACCCAGTCTCTATCGGTAATTTCATACATCTTCCAAATGTTACTGCCGGAATCATAGGAATAGTATTTTTGTCCGTTCTTTAAGATTTCTTTTAAATTTTTTAAAAGATTTGTGCCTTGTCTTTCACTTTCTGGAAGCGAATCTAAAGCGGAATAATAGTTTCTTATTTCTTCCTCAGTATTAGCATTCAAATTAATAGTGGTTGGCAAGCTAGAAACGCTATAGGCATCCGCTTTTTGGAAGCATTGGTTGTTTGCTACAAAAGCGGCAATACCTGTTGCTAAACACACACCAAAAAGAACGCTTAAACTAGTTATTTTCGTAACTGTTGTCTTTTTCATAAAATGTCCCTCGATAATTATATTAAAACATCTTTTTAATAAAAAGAAAACCAGGCGAGCCTGGTTATTTTATTTATTTTAATTCGTAACTGTCAGTAATGGTGACTCGGGAAAGATTAACTAATCGATGCGCGACTGTGTAGACGACATATCTAATGGTTTGAATATCGATGATTTCGCCTTTCTTATATCCGAGATGATCTTGAAGAATTTCACAGGTTGTATCAACTTTATCTGAGATTCTAATTGCTTGAGATGACTCAGAGAAATCAACTTGTGATTTTGTTTCACGTGATACGTAATATTTCTTCACGTCAACTGAATGATCATTGATAATTCCTTGTTCGGAAGTTTCATATTTTTCTTTATAAGTCACTGTAAACATGTTGTTGTTCTTATAGAACTTATATAGATGAACATCACTTACTTCCGCGAAGTGCATCATTCTTGATTCGTTGAAATATGTAACAAATTGAGAAGCAATAATTTCATCAAATACTGGTTTACCACTTTCTTCGCTTCCAAGTTGTTTTACAACTTCGAATTCTTTTCTGGCTTCATCAATTGCTAACACTTTATTTGTGTATTCATCAGTGCCAACTTGATAGAAGAAGTCATCGTTTGTCTTACCAGTCTTTCTGGAACTAGTTTCTTCACCTTTCACCTCTCTAATTTCTCTATTAATAACTTCTTGTGATAACAATAAGTCTTCAGAGTCATATCTAATGACACCTTCTTTTTGTGTGGTGTGTTCATCATTAAAATAGATTGTTTTATTCTTTGCTCTATTTTGTTTTTCAATTAAAGTCTCTTTAAATTCGACAACTTTAGAATCTAAATCATATTCATCTTTGAAATATTCGCAGTTGTTATATGCATTAACGATTTCATGCCTAAAAGTGTCTTGGTCAATGTTTTTACCTTTGCTAGCAAAAGATGGTTCCTTAACTGTAATGGCGAAGGAATCACACGCTGTTAATAAGATAACCGCTAATAATGTTGGTGCTAATTTATAAATCTTTTTCATAATTAGTTCCTATTCAACCGCATCATAGCGTGATAATTTAATGGCCTTTAAAGACACGCTTCTATTCTTAACGCTAATTTCTGAGGCTGCTTCAATTGTTGTTTCATCAAATTTACCATCAACAATATAAGTTGTTGTCGTTTTTGTAGAAGTGTAGTACTTAAGCGCTTGTTTATTTTCGGACAATTCTAATTGGACTTTGATATTTTCATCAATGTGATCTTTGGAAACAACAATAGAATTGGAGTCTATGTTTTCTTGCGTTGTGACATCACTATACACATACGTGAAGGTATTACCATTTTGATAGAACTTATAGAATGCTTTCACTTCTTCATTTTTTGGAAGATATGTTGTAAATGGCGTTAATAAATTAAGGTGACACCCCATCTTGAATTGCATATCAACATAAGGAGCAGGTTCTTCTCCGTCACCAAAAGCTTTAGTAACTGAATAAGTCATTGTTTTGTTATTAAATGTAATTGCGGATTTACCATCATCAATATCCACAACCGCGACACCTGTTTCTGTGACAATGGTGCTGTCTTCTTTAACAGTTCCTGTTTGATCTTTGAAAACATCTAAGAAATCATATGTTTCTTTGGTAAGAATAATATTCTTTTTAGAATCGTACTTAGTGGTTCCTTGTTCTTTGGAAGCCACAATGGTTTCGTTTTTAGTAATTGTTTTTGGCTTTACAGTGTTCACATTTTGATATGAACCTGATTTCACTGAAATTAGATTTTTATAAGACATCTCTTTGGATTTCAAAAGTGCTTCTTGATTGATATCGATTTTATCCGCAGCTTCTTCATAAGCGGCCATAAAATCATCATAAGAAATTTGTGAACCGACAGGCGCAAAATTAGGTTGAGAGATTTTGGATAAATCTGCATCACAACCTGTGAGAAGTAGTGGCATTATTAACAATGTAGCTAACTTTGTTTTCTTCATTTTTTACCTTTGGGCTGGTTATATAATAATATAATTTTACAAAATTGAGAATATAATTAAGATATGGCCGAACAAAAATTAAAAAATCATGTGGATCATACAAGTATTCCACCTTTTATAAATAAAGATGCCAATACATTAATTCTTGGTTCTCTTCCAAGTGTCGCATCAAGAAAATATGGCTTTTTCTATGCTCATCCACAAAATCGATTTTTTAAGATTTTATCAATGGTTTTCAATGAAGAAGAACCAAAGACCACCGAAGAAAGAAAAGACTTTTTAATAAGAAACAAAATTGGTCTTTATGATGTGATTTTTGCTTGTGATATTTATGGTAGCAGTGATGCCTCAATTGAGAATGTAAAACCGATAGATTTGAAGAATTTGCTAAAGCAATATCCAAACATTAAACAAATATTTACTACAGGTAAGAAAGCTAAAGAACTCTATGACAAATACCTACTTCCTCAAGTAGGAGTGGAGGCCGTCTCTCTTCCAAGTAGCAGCGCAGCGAATGCATCAATGAGTTTGGATAAACTTGTTGAAGCATATAAAATCATCCTGAAGCGTTAACCTTGATTAAATATATAAAATGTGTTTTTCTAAAAGTGAGCAGAACTCAATAGGGGAATAGATAATGAAATTCTTAAGATGTGAAAAATGTGGCAAGATTGTTGCTATGGTCAATGATATGAGTTGTTGTCCTACAAAATGCTGTGGTGAAGCCATGGTGGAAATCGTTCCAAACACCTCTGATGGTGCCCATGAAAAACACGTACCAGTCATTAAAGTAAATGGAAACCATGTCGTTGTTGAAGTCGGCGAAGTTGCCCATCCAATGTTAGATGTCCATTACATCGAATGGATTGCCCTACAAACAGATAAAGGCAATCAAAGAAAAGAACTCAAGCCAGGCGATGCTCCACGTGCGGAATTTGCATTACTTGATGGTGAAAAAGTAGTGGCCGCCTATGCTTATTGCAACTTACATAGTTTGTTCAAAGCGTAGTTATTAAACCAGATAATTAAAAATTCTTGTCGATAATTCGGCAAGATTTTTTATTGATTAAACTCATACACGTAATTACAATTACATACGAAAAGAGGTCGTCATTATGCAAGCCTTAATGTTAGCTGCCGGAATGGGCAAAAGATTAGCAAAATATACACAAAACAACACCAAGTGTATGGTGGAAGTTGCGGGTAAAAAATTAATTGATCGCACAATCGAAGCTTTAAAGATTGCGGGTATCAATCGTTTCGTTATCGTCATCGGTTATAAAGGTGAAAACTTAAAGAAATATATCCTAGAAAACCATAAAGGCGAAATGGACTTTGTCTTTATTGAAAATAAAGATTACGCCACAACAAACAACATTTACTCATTCTATTTAGCGAGAAAAGAACTTGTTAAAGACGACACAATTCTTTTAGAAAGTGATGTTATTTTCGAACAAGACCTCATCAAGAAAATGGTGGAATATAAACACGAAAACATCGCTGCAGTTGCCAAGTATGAATCCTGGATGGATGGCACTTGCGTAGAAGCAGATGATGAACACAACATCACATCCTTTATCGAAAAGAAAGATATGGATAACGCTAAGCTTGATAGATATTACAAAACCGTTAACATCTATAAGTTCTCCGTTTCCTTCACAAGAGATATTTATCTCCCATTCTTAGAAGCCTATATGAAAGCCTATGGCATGAATTCTTATTATGAAACCACATTAAAGGTTTTATGCATGCTTAAAGACTTCCCAGTCAAAGCTTTCTATATGAGAGAAATCGATTGGTATGAAATTGATGACGCACAAGATTTAAGTATCGCAAATGCCTTATTTACCAAAGGTATTGAAAAATATAACGTCATCACATCCGCTTTCGGTGGATTCTGGAGATATACAAAAGTTAGAGACTTCTGCTACTTAGTTAACCCATACTTCCCACAACAAAAATTAGTGGAAAAAATGCAAAATGAATTTCCAATTCTTTTGACTCAATATCCATCTGGCGAGAATGTGCAAAACATGAATGCCGAAAGATTATTCGGTGTTGATGATAAACATATCTTAGTCGGTAATGGTGCAGCGGAACTCATTAATGCTTTAGGCCATATCGCTAAAGGAACAATCGCTGTTAACTTACCAGCATTCAACGAATACGTTAGATGTTTCAAGAACTGCGTTATTAGAGAAATCGATAACTCCAAGATTGATTACAAAATGGATCTTAAAACCATCAAAAACGCCATTAAAGAATGTGACTATACCGCAGTTATCAATCCAGATAATCCAAGTGGTTTTATGCTAGACAAAGATGAAGTTCTTGCTTTAGCAAAAGTTGCCAAAGAAGCAAACCATAAACTCATCATTGATGAATCCTTCGTCGACTTCGCTGATGGTAAGAGAAAATTCACATTATTGGATGATAATTTCATTAATGAAAATCCAAATGTCATCGTTATTAAATCCATCTCTAAATCATATGGTGTTCCAGGATTAAGACTTGGCTTATTAGCAACATCTGATACCGCACTTATCAAAGCGTTAAGAGACGATATGCAAATTTGGAATATCAACTCCTTCGCGGAATATTACTTACAAATCTATCAATTGTTCGCCAAAGATTACGCACAAGCGTGCGACGCAATCGTGAATGAAAGAAATAGAGTTATTAATGAACTCAGAACTCTTAAATCCATTAGAGTGTTCGATTCTGAAGCAAACTACATTCTCGTTGATTTAAAAGAAAACAATTCTTTAGAATTAGCGGCTAAACTCTTAGATGAAAAGAACATCCTTATCAAGGACTTATCCACAAAGAATTACTTCCACGGTAAGAACTACGTTCGTTTAGCAATTAGAAACGAAAAAGATAACAACGCTTTAATCGAAGCGATGAAAGAATATCTAAAATAAAAAGCCTTCTTTCGAAGACTTGTTATTCAACCCAATATAGAGGTTTATCACCAGAGATGTCGTAATCGGCATCTTTTTTAACTAAGTCGTAGATCTTCTTAGCAAATGTCATATCTAAGATAGAAATACCGATGTTATAAGCGATAATTCTTTCTTCATCAGAATTACGTCCTAAGGATTTATCTTTAAGGACTTCACTTAATTCATGACAGTTCTTGAAGTATTGATAGTTCTTAAATCCTTTAACGTGATCTCTATCATCAATAATAATGCGATCAAAGGCTAAGTCACAGTTGAGGAATCCTCTTGTGTGGATAGGTACAAGTAATGCGCCTTTCTTGAACCATTCTTCTTTGGCTAAATCATCCGCGGCGAATGTGACACAAGAAACAACGACATCGCTATCTCTTACTGTATCTTCGATATTGTCATATGTTTCAACGGTGACATTGTCATATTTAGATAATATATCTATGAGACCGTTGTCTTGGCCTTCATATAAATATAATTTGAACTTGAGATTTCTATTTTTAACGACGCTGAGGAGCACTAAGACGACAGAACGACATATATTACCTAAACCGATTAAACCGATTGAGGAATAGTCCTTTTTCGCTAATGTTTCAATTGCTAGAGCAGCGGTAGCGCCTGTTCTAAATGCGGTAATGTAATCTGCATCCATAACGGATAATAATTCGTTAGTGGTTAAATCAAATAACATAAGTCCGCTTCTTAAATTAGGAACGGAATGAGGATTTCTGGAAACGACTTTCACACCATAAACATTTGAAGAAGGAATGATGGTGGGCATGACATTAACAAAGCCTTCGCCATCGTAATACTTCATCGATGTTTTAGCAGGCAAAATATTGGAATACTTATTTTCAAAAGTTTCCTTTGCCCAAGCATAGAACTTTTCTTTCTCGATGTTGAGATTTTTAATGTCTTCAAATGTGATGATTTTCATAATCGTTTCTCCTATGAAAGATTAAATAATCTTACCTTCCGCAACGTTAAGTAAGTGTTTGCCGTATTCGTTCTTACCCATCTTTTCACCGATGTCGATTAATTGTTCACGGCTAATCCAACCATTACGGTAAGCGATTTCTTCAATACAAGAAACCTTTAAACCTTGGTGTTCTTCGATTGACTTAACAAAGTTAGTAGCGTCAGCGAGAGATTCGTGAGTACCTGTATCTAACCATGTGAAACCACGTCCGAATAAGATGAGTTCGAGTTTCTTCTTTCTTAAATATAAATTATTTAAAGTGGTGATTTCTAATTCACCTCTTCTAGATGGTTTAATTCTGCTAGCTTCTTCAGCGACACCACGTGGGTAGAAATATAAACCAACTACTGCGTAGTTTGATTGTGGGAATTTTGGTTTTTCTTTAATGGATAAAACGCGGTGTTCGGAGTTAAATTGGACAACGCCAAATCTCTCTGGGTCATTGACATAATAACCAAAGACTGTCGCATAACCCATATCTGCGTTATAAACAGCTTCCGCGAGAGCTTTCTTAAATCCATTGCCGTAGAAGATGTTGTCACCTAAGACTAAACAAGCGGTATCGTTACCGATAAAATCTTTACCGATAATGAAGGCTTCCGCTAGTCCGTTAGGTGCTTCTTGAACAGCATAGGATAAGTTGATACCGAATTTCTTGCCGTCTCCTAATAAAGCTTCAAATCTTGGAGTGTCCAAAGGAGTGGAGATAATTAAAATATCTCTAATTCCAGCGAGCATTAATGTGCTCAAAGGATAATAAATCATTGGTTTATCATAAATTGGTAATAATTGTTTGGAAGTCACTAATGTAAGTGGATATAGTCTTGTTCCTGATCCACCCGCTAAGATAATACCTTTCATTTTTTGCTACCTACTTTCTTGCCTTTTTTAATACCGAGATATCTTGTTGCCATATCTGGTAACCATCTAAATAAAACAGGGATATCAAAATGTTTAAGTGCTTGTTTAAGGACATACATTGCAAGCTTCATTCCTGAACCTTCCATCTTTACATCCTTAAAGAATGTAACCTGACTTTGGAATATACCTGTATCATAGTATCTTTTATAAAGTTGTTTCAAGGTGTATTTGTGGGAGTGTTCAACAACCGCGTCCGCACAATATTTCTTTTTATAACCAGCGTCGAGAATGATTTTGCTATATAAAGCATCTTCACTCATCATGATGTCATAACCGCCATAACCGCCGACTTTCATAAAAATATCGCGGTCATATGCGCTACATGCATCACTTGCGAAATAAGCCATGAACTTCATCTTTTCGACATCATCATTTGTGACAATATAAGATTCCGCTGGATAGTTTTTGGCTCTGATATATTTTTCGATACTCTTGTTTGTGCAGATTTGCTTAGCAAAGTTATAAGCAGTTTCTTTTTCATCGATACTCTTAACTAAGTTAAAAAGCACATCTTCATTAGTTAATTTGATGTCTTGAGACATCATCACAACACATCTACATGTGCAGTAATCTCTAATGGCTTTTTCTCTAGTTAAGGAGTGAGAGAATTGTTCTTTTTCGAGTTCAAAAGAAATGATGTTATATCTTTTAACTACATCTCTAATGACGTCATCTTCTTCAGTGTGTGACAAAGTCACAGGGAAGATAATCTTTTTGATATTAACGCCTTTTTGTGTAGCAAAAGACTTCACTAGGGTTTCTAGTGTTGCACTTTCTTTATAAATCGGACAAACAATATCTATATCAATCATATTAGTAGTGGCGTTTCATCCAGTTTTGATATTCACCTGACTCAACGTGTTTGAGCCATTCTTGGTTTTCTAAATTCCATTTGATCGTGGCGACGATACCAGTATCAAAGTTATGTTCTGGCTTCCAACCTAATTCAGTTTCAATCTTTGTTGGATCCATCGCATATCTAAGGTCATGACCTGGTCTATCTTTAACGTATTCGATAAGAGATTCAGGTTTACCTAATGCTTTTAAGATTGTCTTAACAACTTCTAAGTTGGTCTTTTCGTTATGACCACCGATATTGTAGACTTCGCCATCTCTTCCTTTACGGACGATTAAATCAATCGCGTTGCAGTGGTCACCAACATATAACCAGTCTCTAACGTTTAAACCATTACCATAAACTGGTAACTTTTCATTTCTTAATGCTTTTTGAATCATTAATGGAATGAGTTTTTCCGGGAAGTGGTATGGACCATAGTTATTAGAACAACGGGAAATTGTTACTGGTAAATGGAATGTTCTATGGTAAGCGAGGACTAATAAGTCTGCGCTTGCTTTAGAAGCACTATATGGAGAGGATGTATGGATTGGAGTGTCTTCGTGGAAGAATAAATCTGGTCTATCAAGAGGTAAGTCACCATAGACTTCGTCTGTAGAAACTTGGTGATATCTCTTAATGCCGTATTTGCGGCAAGCATCCATTAAAACTTGGGTACCTAAAATATTGGTCTTCAAGAAGACTTCTGGGTTTTCAATACTTCTATCAACATGGCTTTCCGCGGCGAAGTTAATAACGTAATCGAAGTGTTCTTCTTCAAATAATTTATAAACTGCTTCTCGGTTGGTGATGTCTTCATGAACAAACTTGAAGTTCGGTTTATTCATTATTGGTTCAAGTGTTTCCATATTGCCCGCATATGTAAGTGCGTCAATGCACACATATTGGTCATTTGGATAACGATTCACCATGATGTGTAGGAAGTTACCACCGATAAATCCGGCGCCTCCAGTAACTAAGAATTTTGCCATAACTATTTCTCCAATTCTTTTAAATATCTATCGACTGCATCTTTCCAAGATGGTAAGCGGTTAAATCCCGCTTCATCTAAAGATGCTTTACTCATTCTACTATTAAGTGGACGGTCTGCTTGAGATGGAACTAATTTCTTATATTCTGCAGTGGTGATTGGATGAACAAATACATCCTTGTGCGCTGCGGTGAATATATACGCTGCAAATTCCGCCCAGGAACACACGCCTTCGTTTGTTGTGTGATAGATTCCGTATTTATCTGTTTGAATCATTTCTACAAGTAGCTTTGCTAAATCGTAAGTGTAAGTAGGGGAACCGATTTGATCAGAAACGATATTAAGCTCAGTTTTGCCGCTATCAGCGAGTCTAAGCATTGTCTTAATAAAATTATTCCCGTTGATACCAAACACCCAAGAGATACGGACTATGAAGTATTTATCTAATATGCTTCTAACAAAGTCTTCTCCTTCTGATTTAGTTTTGCCATATATGGATAATCCACCTTTATGATCATTAACTTCAAAGAAGTTTTCTCCTTTTCCATCAAAGACATAATCTGTAGAAATGTATACCATTTTCGCATCTACTTTCTTACAAGCTTCTGCGATGTATTTAGGTCCTAAGGCATTCACCTTATAGACTTGTTCTTGATTTTGTTCTGCCTTATCGACTGCAGTCCAGGCAGCATTATGGATAAAGACATCTGGTTTCTCTTTTAAGATTAATTCGTTAACAGCCTTTTCATCGGTAATATCTAAGTCTTCGATATCAATACCTAGAACATTATTAAATCCTGCTTCGGATAATCTACGAAGGCAGTCATAACCTAATTGGCCTTTAACACCAGTAACGATAATCTTAACGTCTTTATTCATGATTAAAATGAGATTTTGCTATCTCTTAATAATGGATGTTCTTTGTCCTTTTCACTAAGTGAAGGTTCTTCATTAAGTGGCCATTTGACATTGACGTCTGGATCGTTCCACATAATTCCGCCTTCATCTTCTGGATGATATAACTCATCGCATTTATAAACGAATTCTGCAGCATCGGAGAGCACTAAGAAACCATGCGCGAAACCACGAGGAATCATAAACATCTTTTTGTTTTCTGCGGATAAAATAACACCAACCCATTTGCCATAGGTCTTGCTATCTTTTCTTAAGTCCACAGCGACGTCAAAGACTTCACCTTGAATGACTCTGACGAGTTTGGCTTGTGGAAAATTCTTTTGATAGTGGAGTCCTCTTAAAACTCCTTTATGAGAACGGGATTGGTTGTCTTGAATAAATTTATAATTTAAACCGGCTTCTTCGAAGTCGCTTTGCTTATATGTTTCCATAAAGAAACCGCGTTCGTCTCCAAACACTTTTGGTTCGATAATGAAAACACCCTCAATTTCTGTTTTATTAAAAATAAACATAACTATTTGCTTTCTTTTTCTTTCTTTTGGTAATTAACTTCGATTTCACCAGTGATGAATGATGTGACTAAGAAACCTAAGATGAGGCCAACGGCAAAGCCGATAACCCAGGAAATGCTGCTTTTAACTTCAACATAACCGGAATTCAAAATAGAAACACCATTATTGTAGTGATCGTACATATATTTGAAACTATCTGTGGCTTCGCTACGTTCGACGATTAAGGAAGATGCAGCGGAGGCTAATTCTTCACCATAAGCGGCGTTCTTATTAACCCAGGTAGCATCAAGATTTGTTAATTGAAAGCAAGCGTTGTGTTCATCATAATCATTAAATTCCCAAACACCTTCTGAATTAGGATAGTAACCAGCCCAATGAAGGTCTTTCACCATACTATCGATTTCGTTAGATAATGCTGTGATTTGGTTCTTTAATTTAATTAATTCTTTAGAATATTCGCTTTCACTTTGTAATGTGGAAATGACTGTTGCAGATTGCATTGTCTTTAATAAGTCTTTAGCGACATCTAATTCATTCTGCTTACTTTCTAATGCTTTAGCATTTGCTTCAGCTTCTGCTTTGATTTCTAAGATTCTTTGTGATTCTTGTCCAGAAACATAATCAACATATCCGTTTGCGTAGAAAGCATTGGCTAAAACGCTAACTTTAGATGCGACTGAATTAAAGTCAGAAGAAATTTGTGCGAGTGTTTGTCCGTTGGCATTGCCGATAACATAACCACCGAATTTATCTTCGAGGTTTTCATATGTTGAAGCGATCACTCTTTGTTGTGATTGTAAGGCACCGACTTTTTCGGAATATGATAATTCACTGAAGTTAGTGGAAATATATGATGTGACGCTATAACGTGCGATAGCAAGAGACGAGGAAGTCTTTGGAGAAAGGATTAAAGCTTCAATAAATTCTTTACCAACTTCTTTGCTTGGGAAGAATTTTGCTTTAGCGGTGATAGTGTATGTCACTGTTCTACTTTCAGGGACAACGTTACCACTTGAATCTGTTTTATAGTCGACATTACGAACGACTGAGATAGCGCTGTTCTTAACAATCTTGTTGATATCAATCTTTTTGAATTGTTCATTACTGGCCTTGATGCTTTCCATGTTGCCTTTGCTAACGACGGATGCGTAGTTAAATAATGTACCATCAACAAATCTTTCGACGTTATCTTCGTCGGTAATTGTCGCTAAGTTATATGTATAACCAGCAGTTAATTTCTCGGTGATGGAGTTTAGGCCAAATTGTGTGCCTAATGCGCCCGCGACACCTAAACCAAGTGTGGCTCCGATGACCCACCATTTGTAGTGGACAATACCTTGAACCCACTTATTGAGAGTTAATCTTTTTTCCTCTTCTTGAACGACTGGAGTTAATTCTTTCTTTTCTTCCATAATGTTTTCCTCACATTCTTTTGAACGATAGTAGTATACCATCTACTCTTATTTAAAATATATTATTTTTGTCTACTGACAAATAATATCGGACTAATAGTTAGCATGGAAACAACACCGAATTCCATACCACTGGCAATGAATATCGAACCGCTTTCGATAAACATAAATGCCATATAGGCAACCATAGTGATTAAGGAGATAAACATCGCTGGTTTATCTTTCTTATAGTTCTTGATTGCTAAGTAAATCACAAAGGCGATTAATGCTAAGACGACTAATAGGTAAATAATGCCACCTTCTCCAATATATTGGAGATAACCTGAGTGAGCGCTGTATCTCGCAACGACTTCACCTGTACCTGTATCTAACACGTTATATTGATGCAAAACATTACTAAATAGGATATGTCCGCATCCTGTAGCCCAATTGAATTTAGAGACAATATCAATAACTTTTTCCCAGATATAAATTCTAGTTTGGAATGTATCAACACCCTTGCTATAGAAGATGGTTCTAAAGAAGCCATTGATATGACCTGTTGCGGCGAGGAATATAAATAAACCTAAAACCGCAGTTAATATTGCCCCTCCAATTGCGGCAAGCGCAATGAGATTCATCTTCTTATGTTCTTTGTAAGTGGTGATGAACAAGAAGATTAAATATGCCGCGATAATGAATATCGCCATGATGATCATTGCTTTGCTGATTGTGTGGAGGATATTAATGAACATATAACCACTGATAGCTAGGTACCACCATTTGCGGTATTGGGAGTGGAGAATAATACCTGCTAATAAACCAATCATTAATACTGCAGCGTAAGCATTTTTCGTTGCAAAGATTGATTGAATAGAGCAGTGGTAAAGCTCGCTATCGAATAGGTGTTTATAAAATATAAAATATTTATAACCTTGCATGAAATATGAAATGATGATTAACACCACACATGATACAATCGCGGTGAAACAAACAATCTTAATGAACTGTTTGAAATCAACTACTTGGTAGCAAATATCTAAGACTAATAAAGCGCAACTCATCGTGGCTAAAAACGCCATAATCGTGGTGAACTTTTCTGCCTCGCTTAATTCAAATGCAAAGGTATGAACTTCGTTATCCACGCCTGTAAATGTGAATGTAGTTCCGCTTCTAAAACATAAGATATTAATCATGTTCATAATGAACAAACATCCTAAGATTCCGATTAATACCCAGTTTGGGCGATATTTATTTCTCATTATATTAATAATGATGAGACCAGCAAACGCTAATAAAAGTAAGCTACTAGCGATAAGAGTTTCTGGAACTGATAAAAGACGGTTATTGCCACCAAAAGCAAAGACACCGTTAGACATATAAAAACCAAACACACCAGCAAGTGCGATGAGAATATAGTTAATGATCGTCCAATGTTTCTCTTGCATACTAACGATGGAATACCTTTCTGATAACGCTGAATGTCGCTTCTTCTCTAATGATGGCTAATAAGCCAAAGTAGATGATAATAGCGCCGGCAATTTCTAAACAAATCTTGAGAATCATATGATCGACAAGGAAGTAGATGAGTAATAAGTAACCGGTCATCACAACTAAAGCAATGAGAATCTTTGAAAGATTCATCCAGTGTACTTTCAAACGGAAATATTTGTGTGAGAAGGCTAGATAAACACCTAACACTACTAACTCACCAACGATTGATGCGATAGCGGCACCTTCGATACTCATAACGTGGATTAACCAGGCGTTGAGTCCGATATTAACTAAAGCACCCGCACCAACAGCAATTGGCATATATTTCTCTTTGTTTGCGGTTAAACAAATTCTAGAACCTAACAAATAACCAAGTGGTGAAATGATGAGGTTCGCGGATAATAACTTTAATGTATTTGAACAAGCGAGATATTCATCTCCATAGATATAAACAACGAGTTGATCAGCGGTGAACATAATACCGATAATCATTGGAATGGCAATCATTATAATCATGCTGAAGACACGAGACACTAAATCGTTATATTCTTCGAATCTCTCTTCTTTATAAAACTTGGAAAGTCGTGGAACGATAACCATTGTTAAAGCATTAACTACCATAAGGAGAGTCTTCTGAATTTGGTGAGCATATTTGTAATATGTGACTAAAGAATCTTCACCGGTAATTGCGCCAATCATGGTGATGTCCACTAAGGAATAAATCTCTATAGCTAAGTTAACAACCACTAAGAAAAGGATTGGTTTGAAGTGGCGTTTGAATTGTAATTCTTTAAAGTCAAATTTTGCGTATTTTGGGAAGAAGAAGAACGTCACTAAATAGTAGCCAGAGAAACCGACTACCGCGAGGATTGCATAGATTAAACTATGTTCTTCGCTCTTAACGAATAAGACTAAGAACACAAAACTAATAAGTTTTGTACAAACATTAACAATTGCGTTAATGGAGAACTTTTCTACACCTTCATAAAGCCACGTTACATTGAAGTAATTTAGAACAACTAAGATGCCACAGAATAGATATAAGGCAAGGTGTTCATGCAAGTGGAAATCAGGAACGATAAAGACCAAACCAATATATGCCGCTAAAGCAATTGTGGTGGTCACTGTATTGATGGTGAATAGTTCCGTGAATAATTTATTTAATGAAATCTTGTCGTCACGGCATTTTGCGATTTCTCTCATGCCATAGGTTGGAATACCAACGAAAGCAAAGATGGAGAAATAAGTGACGATATTAATCGCATAAGAAACTTGTCCAATCGCATCAGAGGATAGAACTCTTGCAACATAAAGCGATGTTAAGAATGGGAATAGTGCATTGAGAACACTAAAAACGAGGTAGAATACACCGTTTCTTGCTATAGATGGTTTCTTGACTTGTGCTTTTTCCATACTATGCATTTGCTCCCATATTATTGACTAGGACTTTTCCTTGAGGCTTTCTCAGAGAGAAATATCCATAGATAAGCATAAAGATAACCGGCATAAAGAATCCGGAATAAGTAATCGTGTTAACGAAGAACGATAAGAACAACAAAGCGGTCATACTTGCAGATACTGCGATGAATGTTAAACGATTACATTTACTTAAACGAGTGACAATAAATGTCACAAAGATCATTTCAAAATATTGAATATACATTCCGAGGACACCGAAGTAGACATAACCACCGGCAAACATAGAACTCACTGTAAGTGATGGAACAGCTAATTGGATACCACCGACATAGTCAGGGAGTACTCTTTTAGAAACCATGTCTGGTAATAATTGAGACACCAAACCCATGAAGTCATAGTCAGTGAATTCGTTTTGCATATTATAGGCTAAGTTACCAAATGGTGTATCGACATAAACGATTGTCCATGAGAAGTTACTTAAGAATAAGTAGTCTTTGTTAAAACCAGCAACATCTAATAAGTAGCTGGAATTGTTCCAGGCATAACCATGTCTGATGTTACCGAAAGCGTTAAATCCTAACATACCGATTATTAGCAAAACTAATAAGAAGATGATAGATTTTAATGAGAAGCGATACTTACTAGCGCCAATAATAACAACGATTAACCCGGAGAGAATAATAAGACCACGAGAATAAACGAGAACGAATGTTAAGAAACCAATTCCAATATTGAGAAGGTTTTTCCATTTGTTTTTCTCGCCATAGAAGAATTTGACTGCGCTGATAACGATGACTGTTACAGAACAGCAATAGCCAATAGGAGTAATCGTGGTGATACCGAAGTTTTGATATGCTTCAACATTACCTTTGAGAACGCTGATAATTGGAACGCTTCTTCCATAAACGACTGCGGCAAGGAATATGAGAACCGAAAGAATCATTAATTTGAATGTTGGTCGATCATCAACCGCTAATCCATCTGTTTTCTCTCTAATGTGGATTTGATAGAAAATGCCAATCACAAAACTGGTAAACGAGATGAATAAAGAAAACACTGTCAACTCAACTGTGGCAGGTGGGAATTTCGTGTTGAAATTGAATAAATGAATGATGAGTAAGAAAAGCCAAATAAATGAAAAAGCGAAATACGGATTGAGCAATGCTCCATTCTTTATTTGTTTTCTACTGATGCTCTCGTTCTCTAGCATAGCAATTATTTTATAATCACACTTTCATAAAAGCAACATAACGTAAATTTCTTTACGTTGACTTACTACCCAGATTTAGTGATAATTTAATACGATGAAAAAGTGCTTAGTTTTACTTGCAACTTATAACGGTGAGAGATATCTCAGAGAACAAATCGACAGCATCTTAAAACAAGAAGGTGTGGAAGTGGAAATCGCTGCTTCTGACGATTGTTCAACGGATGGAACTCAAGAAATTCTGAAAGAATATTCTGAAAAATATCCAAATTTCTCTTTTTACGTGAACAAAGAAAACAAGAGATTTACTTATAACTTTTTAGACCTATTCTTCTCGGTAAAAGATAAGAAGTTTGACTATGTTGCTTTTGCTGATCAAGATGACTTCTGGATGCCTAATAAACTCATAGAAGGAATTAAGAAAATTGAAGAAGTTGGCGAAACTAAAAATGGCTGTCTTTATTCCTCTAACCTCATCGTTGCTAATGAGAACTTAGAAAAGATTGGCATGCAAGAAGATGAGACGGTCTTAACCAAAACTAACAAGCAAACCTATTTATTTGAAAATATCGCTACTGGATGTACCATGGTGATGGATAAGAAATTCTATGATCATGCGGTGAAATATTATCCAAATAATGTTAACTTACATGACTATTGGTTATTCATGATTGCGCAGTACACCGCAAACTACGTGTATGACTTCAATGGATATATCCTTTATAGACAACACGGCGATAACCAAATTGGCACAAATAAAAAGAAGTGGACTAGAAAGAACATCTCCAAAGTTCTTCATAGTAAAAATGGCCAAGACCATACCGCTGATGAATTAATTAAAGGTTTTGAAAAAGATATCTATCCAGAGAACTTACAAGATCTCATCATGATTAGAGATTATAAAAAGAAGTTCAAATATAAATGGAAATTAATGTTTAATAAGAAATATAGAAAAAGAAATCGTAATTTAATTCTAAAATTAAAGTTCATTCTCAATAAGGTATAAGATGGAAAAAGAATTAACGTTAGAAGAAATCCAACTAGAGTCGTTTAGAATCCTTTTAAAATTAAAGGAAATTTTCGACGAACACGGATGGAAATATTATCTTGCTTATGGCACTTTGTTAGGTGCCTATCGTCATGATGGTTTTATTCCATGGGATGATGATATTGATATCTTTGTTCCAAGAAAAGATTACGATGCCTTTATCGACTATGCGATTGAGCATGAAAAGGAACTATTACCATTCAAAATTATTCATTACAAGAATAACCCACAATATGTATATCCAATTGCGAGATTTACAAACACTGAATTCCGCAGTGAATACTACAATATTCCAGATTATGGACTAGGCACATTCGTTGATCTATATCCATTAGATAACTATGTTGTTAATCCAAAACTCATCAAAAAAGTAGTGCGTCTTCAAAAGCAAATTACTATCGCAGGTAGCAAACATATTCCTAAGGGTAAATCCACGTTAAGATATATTCTTAAACTTCCTTATGCGTTAATTGTTAAACATAAGAACATTAATAAGTTATTAAGAAAGTTTGATAAGATTGCTACTCAATTCAAAGATGTAGATACAGATAATCTCTTGGTCTTCTGGAGCAATAACAAACCAGTAATGAGCAAAGAACATTACTTCACTAAAGAAGCTTCACATATCTATCACGGAATAAGACTACGCGTACCATATGATGCGGAAGAATTATTAAACCGCGACTACGGCGATTATAAAAAACTCCCTCCAGAATCGGAAAGAGTAGCTCATCATTATTACAAGATATTTAAAAAATAGGACTTAAGTCCTATTTTATTTTGCACCTTTATGTTTGAGAACAGCTGGAACTGTTTTAAATAAGATTTTGATATCTGTTCCGAGTCCTCTAATTGCGAAGTACTCAAGTTCTAATTGTTGTCTTTCACCGTTATCGAATTCAACATTACTTCTTCCTGATACTTGCCAGTGACCTGTTAAGCCAGGTTTTGCAGATAAGAAGATTTGCTTTTGTTCTTCAGTGAAGTGTTTTTCAAGTTCCCACTTAGTGATTGGTCTAGGACCAACAAGTGACATATTGCCAATAAAGATATTAAGTAGTTGTGGGAGTTCATCGATAGATGTCTTTCTAATGAACTTACCAACTTTAGTGATACGTGGATCGTTATCAACTTTTCTTTCTTCTTGGAATTGTTTCATTTGTTCTTCATTTAAGTATTTCTCTGGATGTTCATTAGCATCCTTATACATACTTCTAAATTTAAGAACACTGATTTCTTTTCCACCTTTACCTATTCTCTTATCACAGTAGATTGGAGAACCCTTACTACCGATAGCGACGATAATCGCCATGATGATTAAGAACCATCCGATAAGCAATAGTGCAAAGAATGCAGTTAAAAAGTCACCTAAACGTTTGAAGAAGAAATATCCTCCTCCAACTTGTTTTACTTTAATACCATTTAATTCTTTAAACTTAGCCATATTATCGACCCGAAGTATATTATCACAGCGAAAGAAAATATGCTATTACTAGATAATAAACATGCCCCTTAATTATCTATATTATGTATTAGTTATTGATATCTGTGTATTAGAAAAAAAGAAGATGCGAGCATCTTCCTATTTTCTTTATTTGAATTCTCCGTCCTTGTAGCAGCGGTGCATAGTTTTAACGATTGCCTCTTCTAAACCGCCTCTACCGACATGTAATTCTTCATTAACTTTATCCATAACTTCAGGTTCGACACAACATTTATCTCCTGACATGATTTCTTTCATAACAAGTTTGAAGTTAAGACCTGGTTCTAAACCTTTCTTCTTTTCTTGGTTAGCCACCATTTGGCCACCTATTGTGCATGCCCATCTTCCTGGATGGATAATCTTTCTTGGTTTCTTTAATAAAGCACCAGTCATTGTGGAGAGCATAAAGTTGAATGATTTGTTTTCATCACCGATCGGATATCTTTCTCCATCTTTACCATATTCAATTGCGCCTAGTGCGCTTTCAGCAATATGTTCAACGGAAATCATTGTGGTGCTTCCCTTAGGGAAGAATATGAATTTGTGTCCATTTACATATCTATCTAAGAAGACGCCTCTCCAAATAGGCATTCTCTCAGGCATTGTGCCGAAGATATATGGGAATTCTAAGATGACAACTTCCATCTTTTTCTTTTGTTCATTTAATAACTTAGCTTGTTCAACGCGGCATCTAATATATGGATGTTTCTTTGCGAGTTCCATTTCTGGATATCGACGATCAAAGTAAGCAAAGTATGAATTAAAACAAACTGATTTCTTAATACCTGCACGTTCCGCAGCACGGAAACATTTAGCGCATTCGTCGACAAGTCGACGGTGGAAATAATCATAGGCTGGTGCAACTGGTGTTTCTCTATCATCTGGGCCCACAGAATAAATCATGTAGTCATAACCTTTCATCATTTCTACAAGTTCATCTTCTGGTGTTTCAAATAAATCAGTGAATCTAACGTTAACTTCTTTTGGATACCATCCTTCTAAGTTCACATCATCTAAAGAGATAGAACCAACTTCGTATCCTCTTTTTAAAGCTTCTAAGGTGGAGTAATAACCTAAAAAACCAGTGCCACCTAATATAAGTAACTTTTTGCCCATAATATGTTCTCCGTATAGGAATATTATATTTAATTGCCCTTATTTTTATTACAATTAAGTTATGAATAGAATGTCGAAAAAAGGAAGAATCTGGCTAACGATTGGCTGTTTTGTTTCATCGCTAGCAATGGTTATTGCGTGCATTATTTTAATCCGCGCAGATTCTGATATGGCTTCTATTATATCCACAGGCATTAACGCTTTAGCGTTCTTCGTTTTAGCGTTTGTCTTTATGCCTCCTAAAGGATATGTACCAGTTAGAGAAGAAAAGAAAAATGAACAACCAAAACCTATAAGATATAAAACATATAAGGATAAGAAACCTAAAGAACCTTTCATTTCTGATGAGGAGTGGGAAGAACTTGAAGAAGAGGAAGAAGAAGCAGAAATGATTGAAGACCTCTTCGATGATAAATAAAAAACGCGCCGAGTGACGCGTTTTATTTTCCATTTGCACTTAATTGTCCTCACACACGAACTATTTCAAAGTCGATTGTCGGCACACACAAGTTAGTTAGCAGAATAGAGGAATTATCTACAGCAGATACGACTACTATTTATATATTTTTGAAAGCTTTTGCAATGGCAACGGAAGTTGATCTTCGTAAACTTTCTTAATTGAAACGATTCGAACTTCTTTCTTTTCTCCGTTCGAATACACTTTAACAATGTCTCCCACTTTAATGTCGAATTCACAATAATAATCATATTGTTTAGAGCCAGGATAAAACTCGACAGAGACTATTTTATAGTCTTTGGCTAGGTTTTTGATTTTTTGTGGAATGTAAATGATATGTTCTGCTCTTAACATCACCCAATCATCTTTGCTTTTTGATAAATAGATTTCGTTACCATAAAAATCTATTGTCTCCCACTTTTTATCATAATGTTCTTTAAACTCTTCATCTGTAATATAAAGGTCTTTTAAAACTATTTTTATACTTTCGGCCCTTTCAGCATATGAAAGACTTTCCCAAACGGGCATTATGTATTTTGTGTCTTCTTTTTTAGGTTTAACTATTACTTCTATACTATCATCGGACAGCTTTTTTAACCTGATTTCTCGGTCTTTAAACGCATCATTTAAGCCTATCAATTCATAACCATTATCTACAATAACTCTATCTTTTATATTCAATTCTTTTTCTACATCATTTAATGCTTTAGATATGGAGAGAGCGACGCTTCTATCACCAACATATTCCATATTTTCTAAACGGGTCTTGATTGCGTCCCTTGCTTGGAGCAGGACACCTTGAGCAACAGATATATCCTTATCGACATGAACTCCGTCTTTAAAATATGAACCAATTCTTAGAGCAACATCAGCAAATTTGCTATCTTCGCCGGATAAATAATCATCTTGAGTTGCTTTGAATATGCTACTTACCAAATTAAATGCTGCTTGTTTATTAACTGGAGTACCATATCCCTTCAAATAACAATCCGCTAATTTGTAAGTTGCTTCATAATAGCCACCGGCAAAATGGCCAATAGCAAAATATTGAAATGCTTTATCTCCTTGAGGCACCCCATCTGAAGTTCTTCCATAATAATAAATATAGCCAATGGTTCTAGCTAAATCGGGGTCTTGAGAAATTTGATAAGCTTTTTCTAGCCAATATAAAGATTGTTTTGGATCAAGAGGGAATCCTCCATCTCCCTCATAATAGTTATATCCAAGAAGTCTCATACAAGTGTAATCGCCTTGCTTTGCAAGTTTTTCAACATTGATATGATAAAAACTATTAAATTCATCATTTGTTTTAATGTTAAGTGTCGATGCTGCCGACATCTCATAAAGAATTTGAGATAAGGTGCTATCTTTATAATTTCTTTGATTTCTTGGCAATTTATTTTGTTTGATAATATCTTTTAAAAATGAATTTAGTTCTTCCCACTCTTTTTGTGGTTTATCAGAATTCATGATTCTAATTTTTCTAATACAATGTTTTAGCAAATGATCGTCATTTTCAAAAAGATAATCAGTTACATCTTTATAATCTTCTAATGATTGATCATCAAATTTAGGAGACGTAACTCCTTTAATGTTCACTGAGTAACTCCAACTATAGATGCTGTCGTAATCAAAGCCATTTTCATTGTTGTTTTCAAATTCAAATCTAATCAAGAAGTCTTCTGGAGTGATGTGATATTTTTCACTATATTTAGCCATCAGAAGTTCATCATCTTCTTTTTTGATCCTTGCTAATAATTCTGGTATGCCATAACGAATAATAGTTTGGATATCTTGTGCGCAAAATTCGATAAGCTTGATTTTAGCAAAATCTTCAAGCTCCTCTGCATCTTCGTTTAAAGTAAAGTATCCATCTAATTGATATTTCTTAATATCTTCTATTTTCATACCAAAATACCTCTTATAAAATTATCGCATCATTTCTATTAAAAATATATTGTTTACTATTATTAGCAAAATAATGGTCACAATGAAGCTATTTAATTATTAAATCGCTAAAAAGAAAGAAAAAACACGCTTTTCGCGTGTCTAATAATCTAAGTGGCGGAGGAACAGGGATTTGAACCCTGGCACCGAGTTACCAGTCTACGAGCTTTCCAAGCCCGCCCCTTCAGCCTCTTGGGTATTCCTCCGTATTTAAGGCATCTTTAGACGTTTATTGGTAATGTGCGATAGTTATTATAGTAAAAACTACTCTTTAATAAAAGAGAAAAATGATAGAATTGAGTTATGCAGAAATACATAGTAGATGCAAAGGAATCCGGACAGACTTTAGAAAAGTACGTCAAGAAGGTATTAAATACCGCTCCATTATCTTTTATTTATAAATTATTTAGAAAGAAAGATATTAAGGTTAACGGTCATTGGCAGAAAGAAAAATACATCGTTAATGAAGGGGAAGAAATATCTATTTTCATCAACGATGAACAGATGGAAGAATTCAATAAAAAGAATAACTACACACCAAGCAACTTTATAGAACCTTGGATTTTATATGAAGATAATAATGTCTTATTTATTAATAAACCTCGTGGTGTATTAGTCCAAAAAGATGAAAACTATAACGAAAAACCATTAGACCAAATGGTTATTGAATACTTAATGTATAAAGGCGAATATGATCCACAAAATGATTTAGCCTTTAAACCAGGACCTGCACATCGAATTGATAGAAATACATCAGGTATTGTTATCTTTGGTAAGAACCATGATGCATTAGCCTATCTCTTCGAATTATTCCAAAAACACGAACTTATTGGAAAACATTATCTATGTCTAGTCGTAGGTGATATTGCTAAAGAAGGAACTGTCGAAGTTCCACTTAGAAAGAATTTTGATGCTAAGAAGGTTGTTGTGGCGCCAATCAGTAGTGGTGCTAAACCCGCAAAAACTGTCTATCATCCAATCGAAAGATTTGGTGACTATACATTATTAGATATCACACTTATTACTGGAAGAACCCATCAAATCCGTGTTCATATGTCTTATATAAGACACCATGTCGTCGGCGATGGTAAATACGGAGACTTCCAAGCTAATAATTTAATTGAAAAAGAATATGGATTTAAAAACCAATTCTTACATGCCTACAGTGTCCATTTTGGAGAATTAAAAGCGCCATTAAATAATCTCTCCAAAAAGTCATTTAAAGCCCCAATGCCACAAGAATATGATGATTTGTTAAATAGATTAAGAGACAGAAAGAAGGATTAAGCAATGACTCTTACCGAACAAAACTATCAAAGATGGTTGAACTCACCAAAAGTTGATGAATCCATCAAAGACGAATTAAGAAAGATGAACCAAGCACAAATCGATGATGCATTCTTTAAGGATGTAGAATTCGGTACCGCAGGTATGCGTGGTGTCTTAGGCCCAGGTACAAATCGCTTGAACAGTTTTACTGTTACAAAAGCGACAGTGGGCTTTGCCCAATACTTATTGGAATTATTCCCAAAAGCCAAAGAGATGGGTGTTGTTATCTCACACGACAATAGACATCAATCTAGAGAATTTACATTATTATCCGCGAAAGTCTTAAATGACTTTGGCATTAAAGCTTATATCTTTGATGCTTTAAGACCAACACCAGAATTATCATTCGCAGTAAGATATCTTAAAGCCTGTGGTGGCATTATGATTACCGCCTCCCATAACCCAAAAGAATATAACGGGTACAAAGTATATGATGAAACGGGCTGCCAATTAGTGCCTGAAAAGATCAAAAGATTATTAGAACTCATCGCGGCATTACCAAATGAACTCGATGTTGAATACAAAAAAGCCGATAAGTTAGGTGAAACCGTTATGTTAGATAACAAGGTTGATGATGAATATGTGAGACTTTGTGAATCTATCGCAATCAATAAAGATTTAGATAAATCTAACTTCAAGATTGTCTTTACTCCAAATCACGGTACTTCTTATGTTCCTTCTATGAGAATATTCAAAGATTTAGGATATGACATCGTTCCAGTATTATCACAATGCACACCTGATCCAGACTTCTCTGGTACATTATCTCCAAATCCAGAAGATCCAAGAAGTTATATCGAAGGTTTGAAACTCGCAAAAGAAGTGGGCGCTAAACTCTTAGTTATGACTGACCCAGATGGTGACCGTGTTGGCTTAGGTTATTTAGCTAGTGATGGCACATATCAAACATTTACCGGTAATCAATCCGCAGCAATCTTATTAGATTACATCCTCTCCGAAAGAAAGAAGAAAGGATTATTATCCGATAATGGTGTTATGTATAACACAATCGTTACTTCTTCTTTAGGTAAAGAAGTCGCAGAAGCATATGGTGTGAAAACCGAACAATTCTTAACCGGATTCAA
>JAEESX010000012.1 GCA_016290145.1 Caryophanales bacterium | reverse complement strand
TCACGCTTTTCTATTAAAAGACCCCGTTTTTGCGTGCTTTTTATAAAAAATCTTTGTATAAATCGCGTATACGTGATTAAAATAAAAGTAAATTAGGAGGATTTGTTATGGATAAATCCAAATCTATGAAGAAAGGCATTGTTGCTCTTTTAATCTTTGGTTTAATCGCACTTATCTGCTGGGGCGTATTCTTTGTTATTTTTGGCCTCAACGATAAAGTCTTAGCACCTCATATGGCGCAAGTGCTCGCGATGTTCATGCCATGGAAATTAAGCATGCAATACTATTTACCACTTTCTATTAGTGTGTTAGCACTTTGTGTGTTACTACTCGCAGCATTTGTCTTAATGTTAGTCTTCAGTATTAGCAAACGCCGCGGAATTATTGTTTTACCATTCTTGCTATTATTAGTTTCCGGTTTCGCCATTATTGAAGTCGTTGCAAACTTTGCTACCGCCACATTAGCGTACCCAGAAGCAAAAACTGGTTATGTTTATTACTTATTAAGCAATGAACCACAAATGTCTAGCAAGATCATGGCCATTGCTGTTCTCGCCTGCGCAGCCATCGCATTTGTTATCGCGTTAATCGCATACATCTTCGCAGTTGTTCACGCTTGCAAATATAAGAAATCTGCTAAGAAAGAAATTGAACAACCACAGGAGGATCCAGAAGTCGTTATGGATGCAGAACCAGTTCCAGCGTTCCAAGAAGAACCAGTCGTGGAAGAAGAAAAACCACACATTGATGATGAAAAAGAATTAATGGATAAAATTAGAGAATTAATTAGAGAAGAATTAAGAGCGGCTCAACCTCAACAACCTGCTCAACCAGCAATTAATTTCTCCGCTCCATTAATCGTTCAATACTTTAATGGTATTGGCCAAGCTCCTGCTCAACAAGCAGAACAACCTTACTACAAGGAAGAACCAAAACCTGAACCTGAGCCAGAACCAGAGCCAGAACCAGAACCAGTTGTGGAAGAACCTGCTCCAGAGCCAGAGCCAGAGCCAGAACCAGCCCCAGTAGTGGTTGAACCTGTTCCAGAACCAGCTCCTGAACCAGAGCCAGAAAAAGCCAAAATCATTCGTATCCCATTCCAAGAAAGAATTACTTCCGCGGAAAAGGAAATGAAAGATAACTATAACGAATTAAAGAATGACATTCTTGCTTATGGTGTTAAATCACGTGTTAGCAATTCTGGTGACACATTCCGCTTACACCGTAAGACATACTTAAAGATCACAATCGCTGGTAAGAGCTTGAAGTTGTACTTCGCCCTTAACCCAGAAGATTACAAGGATTCTACAATCCCAGTGCAAGATGCTTCTGAAAAGAATATCTACGCTGAAATTCCAATGATCTTCAAAGTTAAATCCGGTCTTTCAATGAGAAGAGCGAAACAATTAATCGCCGATGTCATGACACCAGATGGACTCGTCCAAGGTGAAGTTGGCAAGGTCAATTGGGTTAAAGAAATCGCTGCCGAAATGAAAGAAGGCAAGAAAGAACAAAAAGAAGACGACGAAGATTAAGTCGTAAAAAAATATTTTAAGGAAGAGATATGCATTGCATATCTTTTTCTTATATTCTCTTGTGGTTCATTTTACATATAGATAATTATTTGATAATATCATTGCTACGAGCCCAGGGCTCAGATTGGAAGTGGTAAACTAATGGATGATCCTTATTCGTGGGTGTATTGGTTGATTATCGGCTTATGCGTGGTAATCAGTTTCTTTTCATCAACTTGTGAGACCGCCGTTGGTTTAGTAAATCGCTTTAAGTTCCAAGTTAAGGCAGATGACGGTAGTAAAACCGCGAAAATAATCTTAAGAATATGTGACCATTATGACCGTACGATAAGTACTGTTTTAATCACGCACAACTTAGCTTCTGTTGTTATGTCTACTGTGGCAACAATCATGTTTTATGCATGGATGAAGAACTACACAAATGTGGAACCATATGTTCCTATTATTTCTTCTATCGCAGTCACATTTGTTATTTATATCATTGGTGATATTTTGCCTAAGACCATTGCTAAAAAGATTCCTGATACTATTACCACAATCTTCGCATGGCCACTTTATATCATCCTCATTTTATTAACACCTATCTCAATTCTCTTTGAGTTATTTGCTAAAGCAATTGATAAAATCTTTAAGACTAGCCAGGATGAAGAATTCACTGAAGAAGACTTCGAAAGTGCGGTTGAACAAACCACAGACGAAGGTATCTTAGAAGAAGAACAAGGTGAAATCATTCAATCCGCTTTAGAGTTTGAAGATACAAACGTTCAAGAAGTCTTAACTCCAAGAGAAAGAATGTTTGCGTTAGATATTCGTGGTTTAACTCACGAAAAACTTCAAAATATTTTATTAACCACAAATTACTCAAGAATTCCAATATACGAAGGTAACTTCGATAACTTTATTGGCGTTTTACATATTAAAACTTACATTAAGCAATACATGGAGAGTCCAAAAGCTCCTGTGAGACGCATGCTTTCTAAACCATACTTTGTATCTTCTAAGATCAAACTCGATGATTTATTTAATGGCTTTAAGAGACACCATAGCCATTTAGCCATCGTGAGAAACAAAGATAAGAAAGTTATCGGTATGGTCACAATGGAAGACGTTTTAGAAGAATTAGTGGAAGACATTAGTGAACCTAATATCCAGAAAGTGAGAAAAGCATAGTATGTATTACTGGTGGTATTGGGTTGTAATCGGTGTCTGTGCGGTGGGAAGTGCTTTCTTCTCAGCGAGTGATTTAGTCTACTCTTTAGTCGATCAAAATAAACTTAAGAGAGATATTGAAAAAGGTGGTAAAGGTTCTAAAAAAGCAAAGCTTGCCTTATATCTTGCTGAAAAATATGAGTTCTCTATCGCGACAATTTTATTCGCGAATAACGTCGTGAACGTTTTAGCGTCCTCTCTTGTTGCCGCGATTGCGGTCTATTTGGAAAGAGAAAAAGGAATGGCGTTAGCGACGACACTATCTACAATCATCATGACTGTGACTATTATTATCTTCTGTGAATTCTTGCCAAAAGCGTTCGCAAAAAGATTTAATTATAAGTTTGCTTTAGACTTTGCTTACATTATTCGATTCTTCGAATTCTTATTTATTATCTTCGTTTGGCCAATCTCTAAGTTATTTGAACTTATCGGTAAACTCTTCAAAAAGAAATCCAAAGAAGAAGAGCATATCGATGAAGATGTTTTAAATGAAATGGTGGATGAGATTGAAGAATCCGGTGATTTAGAAGAATCCGGTGCGGAAATCGTTCGTAACGCGATTGATTTAAATGATATTCAAGCCTATGAAATTATGACTCCACGTGTTGATGTCTACGCAATCGATGTGGAAGATGACATTAATGAAATCATTAAAGAAGAAGAATTCTTCAATCACTCCCGTATTCCAGTTTACGAAGACACAATTGATAATATTATCGGTATTCTTCCTGTTAAATCGGTCGCTAGAGCGATCTTTAGACACGAAGAGATTAATGTTAGGGCTTTAATGTATAAGCCTCTTATAATCCCGAGAAATCACCAATTATTAGATTTATTACAAGAATTTAAATCTAGCCATATCCATGTCGCGGTTATTATCGATGAATACGGTGGTACCGAAGGTATTATCACTATGGAAGATATCTTAGAAGAAATCGTTGGTGATATCTTTGATGAAACTGATGAAGTGGAAGAAGAATACTACATCAATAAAGATGGTTCTATCGTCGTTAATGGTGCGATGAATATCGATGACTTCTTTGAACTCATCGGCTTTGATGATGAAGACTTTGAAACCGACTACGCAACCGCGGGTGGTTTCTGTCAGGAAATTTTAGATAGATTCGCTGAGAAGGATGATGAATTTGACTTTTCTCATTATCATTTCCGTATCTTAGAAATCGATGGCTATACAGTAGAAAAGTTCCTCGTTATAAATACCCAAACGGAAGAAGAGGAATAGTGTGGTAATATATTGATATGCTATATAAAGATGTCAAATTAGAAAAAAGAAGTGAGAACGAGCCAAAGTTCAATAAAAATAACAAGACCGATAGGAAGATCTTGTTAACTATTATTATTCTCGTGAGCGCGCTTTTATTATTGCTCGCGGGTTTCCTTACTTTATATTTTGTATTCTTTTATAAATAAAAAAATTGGCTTCGGCCAATTATTTTTTTGCTGATTCTCTGGACGCTATAATCTGGAGATATTTTTTATATACGTAATCAGTGACTTCTTCGACATTGAAGTTTTCACTGTCAGCATGATAATCGACGTCGGCGACATTCTCTGGTTTAAAAGCGGTGCGGTCATGTTCGATACGTCTTTTTGCATCTTCTGGATTATCTCCTCTTTGAAGCATTCTTGCGTATCTTGTTTCTTCTTTAGAGTCTAAGAAGAATGTAACGATATTAGGATCGTTTAATGCGATATAAGCTTTTAATCCTTTTGGATCGATAACAACGCATTTATTTGGAGCAATTTGGTCTTTTGTGGAACCGTAATAGTTTCCGTTATATAAAGTATGTTCAACGAAACGACCTTCTTTAATCATTTCTTCGAAGCGTTCTTTGGTAACGAAAAAATAGTCCTTACCATTAGTTTCCCCAACACGGATATTTCTGGTTGTGGTTGTAATTACTTTAGTAATTCCATATCTCTTCGCGAGTTCTTTTGCGACCTCGGTTTTTCCACTTGCACTTGCGCCTGCTAAAACAATCATGCCCCTATTATAAGTTTTTTGAGATTTTAGTAAAGTACTAATAATCTCTTTTTGTTATATTTTTATGTAATTAAATGAACTTCGAAAAATTTTTAATCATAGATTAACAAAAAAAACTTAAAAAAATAATGCAACTATTTTGCTCTTTTCCCCCTAACGAAGTTTAGTAGGAGGGAATTTAAATGAACAACGCACAAAATAGTGGAAGCTTTAATGAACTGAAAAGTGGTTTAGAAAGCATCGCTGATAAGTATTTTAAGTGCCTGAAGAGTTTGTCCAAATCCACAGTGGGTAAGCCTAATACAATCTTATATATAAAAAGAGTAAAAGAAGCTTATTCCAAACTCGATAGTTTAGAACAGAAGATCATCAATAACGAATTCTTCTTTCAAGACTATCCAGACTGGTGGAGGAAGACATATAGTAAGACAACTTTTTACCGACTTAAGAAGCAAAGCATGAAAGATTTTCTGGAGGCTTTTGAGCGTGTTAAATAAACGCTTCTTAATTCTTATCTCATGTTTAGCCATGTCCTTTCTTGGTCTAACGGAAAACGCTCCTCCTATGCAAGCGGGCTTTACCACAAATTTCTCTTGTATAGGTCCATTTGAAAAGGGGTGCGATGACTATGTTTTATCTGGGCAAGTGACGGCCAAAAAAACATTTGTATCAGTCGTCGAAAAAATGACCGTTACCACAATGGATGGGCAGCTCATCAAAACGGAGAAAACTAAATATCATACGATTGTGAAAGGCGACTCATATGCATTAACCTTCACATTACCTTTCAAATCATCATTAAGTGAAAGAGGTTTAACGTTTAAAATTGAATTCATTGAAGGCAACGATGAACTCATCCAAACATTCTCATTTAATCTCAAACCAATTATTAGAAAAACCATTACCGCGAAAGACTACATTAATGATTATTATGTGATCGAAGATATAGTGGTGGATCCTGATAATTACTCAAGAGTTAAAGATGAAAAATTTAAATTTGACCAA
This sequence comes from Caryophanales bacterium, assembly GCA_016290145.1. Taxonomy (GTDB): domain Bacteria; phylum Bacillota_I; class Bacilli_A; order RFN20; family CAG-826; genus RUG13091. Next base: position 23,586 of record JAEESX010000012.1, on the reverse strand, counting down.
GCATTAGATTATTTCAATAGTGATACCTATTATCGATTATCTTTAGAGGATGTTCTAATTACTTATGAATGCGGTTTACCTTTTCCGGGATGCATCGCGCATTTGCATTTCGTTGATTATCTAAAATCATTTCCATATTTGGACAGCGAGAATGAGGTTCCGACATTTGATATTCCATTAAGAGCAATAACTAAAAATAATCGCATTTCCTTTGCATTTCCCCAAGTAATGTATGTAAAACCCGCTACTTTGGAGATGTCATTAGAGGCTAGACCTGGTTTCGTATCAACATCTTATTTCTACCTACCAAAGAACAGATGTGAAGAAATCCTTGATCAAGTCTTTAGTGTCGATGTGAAGGAGTTTGGACATGGCAAAACAAGCTTTACTTGGGACATGAGATATCTAAACAATCAGCGGCTTATTGGAGACTGCTCTAATTCTGACTATTGTGTGATAGGAGAACCCACAAATGAGTAACATTTTATTCTCTATAACCATCGGAATTCTATCGTTACAGTTTTTCACTTTCACTTATCGCATCAATGGTATCAATCGAGCGGTCTACAATATACCTATTTCCATATTCGAAGCATCGATTCCGCTTGTTCAAGATGTTAATGATCCAAAGATATATTTTGATAAGCAATATCTCGACAATCAATTAACCTCATATTTCGACCAAACGATATATCGATACACGGATAGATATTCATTAAAATTCTACTATTATGTGCAAGATGATTTTTCGATATGCCGGACCGATTATTGCGATGCGGTCGAGGTCACATTGAGTGCTAAAATTACCTTATTTAGTAACTATAGTAAAACGATGAGATTTTACGTTCATAAAAACTAGTTATGGAAAAAGAAAAGTTACTACTAACATTACAAAATTCCTTCTTAAGTTCTTTGCTAAATGATTCTCAAATAACAGATATTTCCTATAATGGTGATTCTCTTTACTACCTCCATAATCTTTCCGGTAGGGAGAAGTCATCTATATCTATAACTGAGAGCGATGCAAAAGACTTTATCAGACAAATTGCTAATCTCGCGGAAAAGCAATTCTCATTTCAAAACCCAAAACTAGATGTTTCGTTTGGAAAGTATCGTATCAACGCAGTTCATCCTTCTATTGGAAGAAAGAACAACGAAAAATGTCTTACTTTCTCTATACGTATTTCTAGTGAGAAACCAATTATTAAAAACGATGCAACTTTTCTAAATGCCGAACTTATAAGTCTATTCAATGTCTTATTAAGATCAAAAGTCTCCATAGTAATTGGTGGCATCACCGGAAGCGGTAAAACAGAATTTCAAAAGTATCTAATTTCTTCTTTAGATAAGTATACAAGAATCATTATTATCGATAATGTCTTAGAACTAGACAACTTATCTTTAGATAACGAACTAGATATAAATATTTGGCAATCTGATGAAAATAACAAGTTAACATCTATTCAAGAACTAGTCAAGAATGCCTTAAGAAGCAATCCTGACTGGTTAATTGTCGCAGAAAGCCGCGGTAAAGAAATGATTGAAGTACTTAATTCCGCGATGACAGGTCATCCGATTTTAACGACAATCCACGCTTTTGACATTAATTCGATGCCTACGAGAATTGCCAGGATGGTGATGATGAACGAACAAAGCCAAAACTTTGATGTTCTTTTAAGTGATATTTATTACAACTTCAGGTTCTACGTTTATTTAAAAAGAGAAATTGATAATGAAGGACACGTTAAAAGATATATCGATGAAGTGGCGGAGTTTGACTCTAAAGGAAACAAAACATCTATCTATAAAAACAAACACTTTTATCCAATGAGAAAAGAAGTTTTGGAATTATTAGATTTCGAAGAGGATGCAACATTCATAAAAACGTTTATAAAGGAGAACAAATGAATAGTGTTTTAACTATTGGCATTATTGTTTCGGTTATATTAGCGGTAGCCGGTTTTGTTGCTAGCAACAATTACATTGTCGCAATTGTTGTAATGATTTTATCTACTCTTTATTTTCTCTTTATCGGCAAACGCATTGTTTCTAAATATGAAACGAAAGTAAAACGTTTCAATGAATGCTATCACTTCATAAACACCTTCATTGTTTCTTTGTCCATTAAAGGTTCAGTGAGTTCCGCTTATGAATCTTCTATTCAAATAATGTCTGAGGATTTTGTTTCTTCTATAGAAAATATTGAAACCTTTTCCCAGCAAGATAAGTTAGACCACATAAATAAGTATTTTCGTTTCCATGTGTTTTCCTTATTTGTGGATCTCATCAATATCTTTGAAGAACAAGGCGGGAACATATTAGAAATGTCTCATTATCTTTTAGAGGAAACAAGGCTAATCGAAGAATATATTTCTTCTAGTAAAAGCATCACCAAGAAAAAGATGGTGGAGTTTGCCATATTGTGGCTACTCACCCTGGGCATTATGGTGTTTATGCGTTTTGCTTTATCACAATTCTTTAACACAATTGCTAAGCAAATCTTTTATCCGATAGGCATATTGTTCGTTTGTTTGTTCTGTTTATTATCTATTCACATCGCAATTTGTAAGATGACCAAATTACAAATAAGGGGGTGGAATGATGCTGAAAAGATTTGATGATTTACTGCTATTCATTTCTGCGAATAAAACCAAAGAGATTATTAAGATTGCTGCGGTTAATGTCCTAATCATTGCTGCGGTGGTGTTTCTAACGATATTTCTTAAGCAAGTAATGATTGTCTTTGCGGGTATCATCGCTATTGTCATTGCTAACTATTTAATCTTCAACAACTATATTGAAAAGAAAAAGGCTATTTTAGATGAAAGGGAACATGAATTTATTGCAATTATTAGCTATTTTCAGTTTTTCATCACTAATTCTTATAACGTATATCAAGCATTTCAATCACTGATTGCTTACTCTTCTCCCTGGATGGAAGAACAAATCCAAAGTCTCATCATTGAGATAGATAACGATAAGAGTGTAAAGCCGTTCATCAACTTTGCGAATAAGTTCAAAAACAATGTCGCCGGTAACGTGATGATGTCTATCTATCAAATGGTGGATGAAGGAGAGAACGGACTGCATATGTATCAGTTCAATTCCTTATTCCAGCAACTAAGTAAGAGTCAGCAAATAGAACTAATCGATTATAAAGAAAGAAGTATGAGCGCTATTTCTTCCTATCCACTTATTGGTGCAGGAGCAATTACGGTTTTATTAACTTTTGGAATTATTTCAGTAATGGGGGAAATGATTAATGTCTTATAAAATAAGTTTCATTTTATCGATGGTCTTTGTCTGCATGTTTTTCTTGTTTTCAGGAGATATGATTTCTCTTCAATTTATCTATAGCGATTTAGACGCTAAGTCAGTGACTATTTCTTATCTCATCGCAGATCACGGAAGTCTAGATTCTAACTTCATCTCTTATATTGAGGACAAGTATCAAATTGATTTCGTTTATGCCGATAATTATCAACCCTTATTTGGTGATGAAGTTACCTATATTATCGCAAAGAACTATAAACCATTAGTGATGTCTAAAGACATCATGACTATATCAATACAGAGAACCACAGTGATTGGTTACTTTAACTAGAAAGGAGTATTTATGTCAGAAATAAAAGGACAACTTTTAGGTATTATCCTAGTTTTATCAATCTTTCTAACTGTCAGTGTTGCATTAACTGCCGTCTTCACAAATATGACTAATTCTGTCGAAAGTAAAGTGAGTGAAGTCGTGGAGTTTGATTCTAACGGTGATTAAATAAAATTAAAGCGATTCCTATAGGAGTCGTTTTTTATTACCCCATCTGGTTAAATAAGATATAATACAAAAAGAGGTTTTAGATTATGGATGCTATTGAAACAGTAAAAGCCATTCTTTCAGAGAAGGTTGACGTCTCAAATTTAAAGGAAGAAGATTCCTTAACAAGTCTTGGTTTAGATTCCCTTGATTTAGTCGAAGTAATGCTCGCTATTGAAGATAAATTAAGCATCGAATTTACCAGTGATGAAATCGCTCAACTAAGCACTCTTAAAGATGTCGTGAAACTCATTGAAAGAAAAACAAAATAATTTCTTGTTTTAATAATAGCGTTATGCTAATATCTTAATCGCGCTATTAAGCGCAGCATCATCTCCTTGGCATGGCCACCTAGCTCAGTCGGTAGAGCTATCGGCTGTTAACCGATCGGTCATAGGTTCGAGTCCTATGGTGGCCGCCAAACACAAGGCCCATTGGAGAAGCGGCTTAACTCACATGCCTTTCACGCATGCATTCATGGGTTCGAATCCCGTATGGGTCACCAGATGAGATAATAACCAGCAGTCAAATGCTGGTTTTTATTTTCCGCTTCGACATAGGACAAAGAACCGATAACACTTATAAGTGTATTTTAGGTAACCAGCTTTGCTGGTTGTATATCAAAAATACCATTTTAGTTCCACACTTTATATATATTGTATGTAAGACTAAAGTCTTATAGTAAAATTTATTCATGCCTAAAAAGAATAAAGAATACGATCAAAACATTATATCCGCTTTAAAGAAACTCCCTGTCCCGCTAAAAACGTTTGATGGGCATGAAATATACTTCGATATAGATAAAAGAGATGAAACAATTTACGAACACATATCTGATAAAAAGCATCACCTATTTGTTGTAGATATACAACGAATACCAATTATTTTGAAAGATTGTCAAAGTTTGAAACCTGACAGAAATGGCAAAAGATATAGAAATTATATTGGTAAAAGAGGGAAGAAAAACGAAAGGTTAAAATACATTAGAATTTGTACGGAAATTCGTAAAAATAAGAAGGAAAGTGTTGTGACAATTTATCCGGTGAAAAAGAATGATTAGAGATTGAATTAAAAAAGATATTTTTATAAAATATAAATGCCAAAGGTGGAAATTCAGCAGTCGACCACGGCTCATCCTAGCCATAGGGTGGTAAGCGATGCAGGGGGAAACTAACAGATGGCCTCTGACGTTCCAGTCGTTTCCTTAAATATGCTGGCCTGCTTGGTAAAGTGACATCTCGACGGAGATGTTTTCTTTTTGTTTAAAATCAAAAAGTATTATCATTTAAGTAATGAAGCGTTTTAATAACATATCCATATATAGAATTGTCGCTACGATATGCATTCTACAATTTCATATCTTTTATATTCTTTTCCCAAGAGCGATACCTTATGAGATGCTTTTGAGTAAGGGTGTTCAAGGCTTAACAGCATTATCAGGATTTTTATATTCTCAAAAACTTATCACTGATAAAAAGAAGTTCTATGGCACTAACTTATTAAAACTCATTATCCCTGCTTTAGTGTGCTTATTATTTATGGTCACATGGGATGTTATTTATATGGCTATCACAAAGGATTGGAGCGTTAATGCTTTTATCACTCATAGAGCATATCAAGGCCGTGTTATTACCCAAGCTGATAATTATTATTATCTTGGCTACATCTTTATCTGCTATCTCATTACTCCATTACTTCAAAGAAACGATAAGTGGAGCGTAGTTACAGTTGCCGCAGTTATCCTTGCTGAAGTCTTAGTGGGATTCTTCTTTGGACCAGCAATGATTGCAGTGTCTTATATTGCGGGTTACTACATCGGTAAGAAATGGTTTAAAACTTATGTTGATACGGAACAGAAATATAGTGTTCCTCACTTGCTTGCTTGGACAGGCATACTAGGTGTTTCTGTTGGTTTATATATTCTCATTCATACGTATGAGTTTGGTGGTTTCTATTTCTTAGATAGAACCTATAGTCTCACTAACAATATAATTGTTACAGTATTCGGTATTGCGACATTGTTCTTTGTTTTGATGGTGCTTAAATGGCTCAACAAATTTAAAGGATTCCCTCCATTCAAATATACGGACAAACTTGCTCTTATCATCTATTTGATGAATCAAGCATTTATGTGTGGCGCAATGGCGGTCACTAATTATGTCCATGAGTGGTGGTCCATCATCTTGTTAATTTATATCTTCACAATACCGGCTTCCGTCTTATTGTTATTCATTTCTGATTTGATTCTTAAGGCAATTAATAAACCTAAACAGGTAAAACCTCAAGAACCTGAGCAAGCAGCATAATATGACCAAGAATAGAAAAAGAATCGTTATCGCTTTATCAGTGATAGCATCTTCGATAGTTACATATTTCGGTTTAGGATTAGCGGGTGTCGGTGTGGCATCTAATTTTGTCACGAAAGGTAGATATGGTGATCTTTCATTATTAGACGAAGATTTCTATCGAGTTCAAAAGTGTAGAGCAGATTATCCATCCTTAGCGGAAAGAGAAGAGATTTCTTTTTCCTGTGGTAAAGAAACACTCAAGGGATATCTATATGAATGTACATCTCCAAAAGGTGTCATTATCTACGCACATGGCGTTGGCAATTTAGCGGATGCAAATGGAGCACAAGTACAAAACTATTACGTGGAACATAACTACGACGTTTTCGCTATCGATATGACCGGTTGTGGCCGCAGTACTGGTAGTGGTATTAAATCCCTTCATGAAAGCAAATATTGCGTCAAATACGCTGTAAAAACAGTGCAAAACTTAGAAAAAACCAAAGATTTGCCGCTTTTTCTTATTGGCCATAGTTGGGGCGGATATGGTGTTGTAACCGCAACTGACTTAGTGGAAGGTGTTTCTGGTGTTGCGGCATTTTCTGGATTCAATATGCCAAGTGAAATGATGTATGCATCCACAGAACTTAATACTTCCAAAGCGATGATCCTTATGAAACCTTCAATGCAACTTGGCATCTCTGCCGCATATGGTCAAGAATCATTCTATGCAGCGGAAACTTCTATCAAGAAACATAAAGACATTCCTTATTTCATTATCCATGGTGATAAAGACACAACCATTCCTCTTAAGCATGTCTCCATTTATGACAATGTTTATAAAGATAATTACAGCAATGTCACCGCGGTCAAACTAGAAGGTATGACGCATGGCACTCCATGGAAAACTCTTGAAGCAGTGAAATACACATCCGAATATGAACAAGGACTAAAAGATTTAAGAAAACAATATAAAGGCAAACTTCCTGATGATGTAAAAGAAGAATACATCGCTAGTATTGATAAAGAAAAAGCTAGTGCACTGAACACTAGCTTATTAGAACAAATTGATGAGATGTTTACTTCAAAGATTTAATTACTTCTTATCCTTAGAATAAAGATTGTACGTCAAGTTATGCTTGGCGTTTCTTTTTTCTATTGGTAGTGGATCAATCCACTCACCATTTTTAATTCTTTTTAAACACTTCTCACCGTAGCAGAGTCTACAGAACTCTTCAACTTTGTTAAATGAGAATAACTTATGCCCTTCAAAGTCATATTCTCTAAATGGGTAGATAACTCCTCTTGGATAGGAGAGGTTTTCTTTCTTCTCCGCCCAATCTTGGAATGGAATAATTACAGTTTGACTCACCATAGGTGAATCTCTATATTCGTTAGCGACTTTCGCTTCGAAGTCTTTGAGTTTCTTTTTCATTCCATATGGATGAATTCTTAAGTAAGCATCAAGAGCGATATAACCAACCATTCTTCTCTTAGAGAATTTAATTAACTTATAGTGTTCATCTTTATCTTCTGGAACACCCATGAACGCAACGATATCGATGAAGATGCCATCGCCATTTTTACATCTGTTAGGTAAGTTGTACCAATATGTTTCTTTGATATAAGAATTCTTATAACGGATTTTAAATGTTGGAATCATGACATTGAATCGTTTGTTATCTTCATAACAGTCAAAAGAGAATTCCTCGCCTAAGTCATTTCTTAATGCTTTCACGAGTCGTGGGATGTCAAAGTAATCGATTGCGACATCCATATCGTCATCCCAAGGGATGAAACCACCGTAATTGACGATACCTAAAGCGCTGCCAAAGGATAATGCGTAAGGAATATTATTCTTGCGACAAACTCTGTCTAATTCCAAAATTATCTTTAAAAGAAGTGGATGAACTTCCCTGACATCGTGATGTTTTTTATAGACATCTTTTCCTAAATCGTAGGGATTGTTATCAATGACGAAATCTTTCTTTTCCATTGTTTAATAATTTTACCACATTACTTATTTTTTACACACGCATATTGCTTTACAATATTGGTATGGATAAAACTGTTCTTGCTTACATCAAAAAAGATAACCAGTTTTTAATGCTTTACCGCAACAAAAAGAAAAAGGACATCAACAAGGGAAAATGGATTGGTATCGGTGGTCATCTTGAAGAAGGTGAAAGCAAGGAACAAGCACTTATCAGAGAAATAAAAGAAGAAACTGGTTTAGATGTTCTTCATTACATCTATAGGGGAGAGTTGTTATTTATCAATAACGACTTTGAAGAAGTGATGTATCTCTATCTCGTCGATGAGGTAAAAGGAGAAATCATTGATTGTGATGAAGGCGAATTAGCCTGGATCAAAAAAGAAGATCTCATGTCGCTCAATATGTGGGAGGGCGATTACAAATTTCTTCCTTTATTAATAAATACTGATGAGTTTATCCGATTAAAACTCATATATAGTGATGACCAATTAGTGGAAGTCAAAGAATGGAGTACGGGGTATGAAACTAGGGAAATTTCTCATTAAACTTCTTAATATGCTCTCGGATAACGAGACCAAGAAAAGAAGAAAGAACTATCCTCCTCATGGAGAATTTGAGGAGACAATAAACATTCCATATATCGAAGGCGACTATAATCCAGAGCATTCTTTTGATGTGTATCTCGCAAACGATAATAGAAATAACATCTGTGTAATAGATATCCATGGTGGAGCCTATATCTTTGGCGAACATAAAGATAACTGGTCATTTTGCTATACCTTTGCAAAGCAAGGTTTTGATGTCGTAAATGTCGACTATCGACCAAACGATGGCACTAGAAGTGTTAAAGATTCCATCTCTGATGTTGTTAAATGTCTTAATTATGTCTATGAACATAGAAAAGAATTAGGCCTAGCAAAAGACAAGTTTGTTATTACTGGCGACTCTGCAGGTGGACACTTCGCGTTATTACTCGCAGAACTATTCTGCGATGAGAAATACGCTGCAAGACTTGGTTATAATATGCCAAAAATGGAAGTTATTGCCTGCTTAGTGAATTGTCCAGTCTATGACTTTGCTAATCTTAAGGAAGAAAACTTCACCGAAGCAGGTGCGAAGAGAATGTTTGGGCCTAAATATAAGAACAAGAATTATTTCACTGAAATCTGTCCAAAGACACATCTTAAATCTCTCCATCTTCCATTATTCGTATCCACATGTACACAAGACTTTATTAGAAAGCAAAGCTTGATGCTTATTAGTGATATGAAGAAGAGAGAAGATATTAAATTCTCTTATGTTGATATTAAGTCTAAAAAGAAAGATGTTGGACACGTTCATAACGTCTTACTTCCAAAACTTCCTGAATCCAAAATCGTTAATGATGCGATGAGAGATTTCATCTTGGAATTAAACAGTTAATTATTATTAATATCTTTGCTTGAAAGTTAACTTATACGTAGTTTATAATCTTTAAGCATGTAGGGGTGTAGCACAATGGCAGTGCAACGGTCTCCAAAACCGCTGATGCGAGTTCGATTCTTGTCACCCCTGCCAAGATATAAACAACAGTTTCGCGTAAAACGAGACTGTTTTTTATTTTGTTTGTTGACAAGTGTACTTGGCGAGACTTACTATATAGATACCAAGCGTACTTGGCAAAGGAGATACGGTTATGGAAAGAGAAGAAATCCTATTAAAAGCACAAAAAGACAATAATGGAAAAGACCTTGCTGATTTAGAAGCTTCTAAAAAAGGAACTAGTCTTGGCTTCATGGTTGGTGGTCTAACAATCATTGGTGTAGTTATTACTGAACTCATTATTACAGGTAGATTTGCCTACGGAACCATGGCGGGTTTAGGCCTAATGATCCTTGTGACTTTTATTTATAAATACGTCAAATTAAGAAAAAAACATGAATTAGTCATGATTATTATTTATGGTCTTTGGTTTATCGGTTGGACCATTGCTTGGACATTACAACTAATGGGACGCATCTAATATGAACGAAGCATTAAGATTACAAAATCACGTCGCAGAAGTAAGAAGAGAGAAGCGTCTCTCACAAGCCGAACTCGCTGCGATGGTGGGTGTTTCAAGAAACACAATTAGTTCGATAGAAACAGGACAATATGAGCCTACAGCAAAGCTGGCGTTGCTTCTCGCGGTAGCGTTAGATAAGAAATTTGAAGACTTATTTTATTTCTAATATATCAATTAAGAAGGAGTAAAATTCCTTCTTTTTTGTTATATAAAAATCTACAAAAATTTTTTAACTCTCCTAATGGATTTTCACTTAGTAGAGTTTTTTAAGTATTAAATAGAATTGTATTTTATATACATTTTGCTATTATTGTTGTCGGCCCAAGGAGGGTATTTTTATGGAAAGAAGAAAAGTTGTTCGTTTATTCTTTACAGTTGATGATAACTATATTCCATTTCTATCAACTACATTAGCAAGTATCGTGGCGCATGCCTCTAAGAAATATACCTATCGTATTAATGTCTTACATACTGGCCTATCTATGGAAAGCAGAAAGACATTAAAGAAATATCAAAACAATAAGAACATCTTTGTGTCATTCTTTAACGTTTCACCAAAGATGCAATCATTATCTGTGAGATTAGACGTTCGTGATTATTACACAATTACTACATATTACCGTTTGTTTATCCCAGGATTATTCCCAACATTAAACAAAGGTTTATATCTTGATAGTGATATCGTCTTAAATGATGATGTCGCAAAATTATATTTCACTGACTTAGGTGATAACCTTGTCGGTGCTATCCCAGATGCATCCGTTCAGTTATATGAAGAATTCGGTAACTACGTTGATAAAGTTATCGAAATGGATCACACCAAATACTTTAACGCTGGTATCTTACTCATGAATCTTAAGAAATTAAGAGAATGGAACTTAGAAAGACGCGTTATTAATTTACTTAAGAAAGTCACCTTTAGAGTGGCACAAGACCAAGACTTACTTAACTACTTATGTAAAGGTAAAGTCAAACTAGTGGAAGCCAAATGGAACGTTATGCCATTAGGTGAAAAGATGGAAAATCCATCCTTAATTCACTATAACTTAATGTTCAAACCTTGGAACCTAAAGAACATCATGTATGAAGAATATTTCTTCAAATACGCTGAAATGGCGGGAACTAAAGAACAAATCTTAAAGAATAGAGAAGCAATTCCACAAGAAGTCGTGGATAAGATTTTACAAGGTGTTCAAGGTGTTAAAGATTTCTGTAACGCTGAAGCCGCGAAAGCTAATGAATATCATGAAAAGATACATGGTAAACCAGCGAAGAAACCTTATAAACCAATCGAAAGAAGAATTAGAGAAGATGAAGTTAAACTTCCTCCTCTTAATGCGGAAAGACAAGCGATTGTCGATAAGATTCATTATTTAGAAGCACATCGTAAATTCGATGTTGATGTGGAGAACGATCCTCCATTCAATCACTTGATGCCTGGTGATGTTGACTACTTAAGAAGAAAATGGACTAGCAAGTTCAAAACTATGTGGGCAAATTACTATTCCAATTACTTCTTTAAACACATGATTAAAAAAGGTGGCATTGTCATCGATGGATATGAAGGTCTAGAAAACCTTAAGAAAGTTAAAGGTGGCGCAATTATTACATCTAACCACTTCTCACCATTTGATAGTGTCCCAATCCATTTAGCATTTAAAAAAGCTACAAGACATAAGAAGTTATATAAGATTATCCGTGAAGGTAACTATACAATGCCTGGATTATTCGGTTTCTTTTTAAGAAACTGCAATACATTGCCACTTGCTACAAACCCAACTGTTATGAGAGATATGATTAAATCTGTCGGCATTCTCTTAAAGAGAGGCCACTTCATCTTGATCTATCCAGAACAATCAATGTGGTGGAACTACCGCAAACCAAAACCATTAAAGAATGGTGCTTTCATCTTTGCGGCCAGAAACAATGTCCCAATCATTCCTACATTCATCACCATGCGTGATACTGAACAAAAGGAAGAAAATGGTGCATTTATCCAAGCTTATACACTTCACATTATGGAACCAATCTATCCAGATGTCGGTAAAGACGAAAAAGAAAATATCGCTTTCTTGAAAGCGGAAAACGAAAGAGTTTGTAAAGAACTCTATGAAAAAGTTTATGGTATCCCATTAACTTATTTGCCTGAGGAAAAATAATGTTACTTTATTCAATCATCATGGTTATTGGGATGGCTATCACCATCACACTAAATGCATTCTTTAATCCTTTATATAAGGATAAATGGTGGATGTATATCATTTTAGTTGTGGCTTTTGTGGTTGTTGCAATCCTCATTGATGGACTTGTCGCTGCGATCATCAGAAAGATGCCTGAGAAATATTTCTCAGAAGATAAAGGCATCTATAAAGCCAGTAGAAAAGAACTTATCTTCTATAAGAAAATTGGTGTTGATAAATGGAAAAATTATGTTCCAGAACTTGGCATGTTTACTGGATTCAGCAAAGGTAAAGTGGTGAATCCAAATGATAACGAATACATTGGTCGTTTCATCTTAGAAGCAAGATACGGTGTAGCAATCCACTTATGGAGTGTGCCGTTCTCATTCCTTCTCCTATTAGGAGACTACAACATGTACACCGGTCATCCAAATATCATCTTAACTATCGCTCTTCCTGTCGCGGTAGTGAACGCAATTCTTATCGTTTTACCAGCATTCATTCTTAAATTCAATCTCCATAGATTAGTAAAAATTTATGAGAGTAATAAGAGAATGGAAGAAAGACATAAACAAAAAGAACTCGAGAAATAAAACCCTCGAGTTTTTTATTAACTTTTTTCCTTATACTACGAATTATATTTATTTGTTATTTTTCTTCTAACCTCATTTATTATTTTCTTCATTTTACTAGTTATCTACTAATCATTATTTGAGCGTGTTTCCTTAATGATTTTTGATGAGAATAGTGATCTCTTGACAAGAAACTTACATATGAAAAATGAGGGGCATTTTCTTTTATACCACTTCAATGATATTTCTACGAAAAAAGCAAGATTTGGCCAAACAAAAACGTTTGTTTTAACAACTTATAAAACCTATAATCTAGTTGTGCCAAGAGATAAGAAGAATGGTTAAATAATTGTTCGAAGTCATCAAACAAATATTATTAAGGAGAAGATTTGTTAAAAGGGGAAATGAATTCCTCTCCAAACAGAGCTTCTTTTTATTTTCTCGGCAGTAAAAAGTTATGGATTAGAAAAGGAGGAAATTATGCTTTTTACAAAATTTTTGTTAGGCATGGCGTTTGCCGCGATGGTCACAACTGGCGCTGCTAATTTGAATCGCAAAAACGAAACAAAAGCAGTTGAAGAACCAGTTGTTCAAGAAACATCCGCTAGACGTTCGCCTGCACCTTTAAGAAGTTTTAATTCAGTCGAACTTCAAATGAATTGGACCGATGATCAAGGTGGCGTTCACCCATTAGTGGGAGCGAAAGCGTATATTTATGATATATACGGTGTTGAAGGTCCAGCTTACTATTTAGATAGTAACGGTTATGCAGAACTCACTTGGACTGATTTCGAATTTGATCAATGTATGTACCTTAAGGTAGTAGCACAAAACGACACCGCAAACGTTAAGGTTCAAACCAAACAAGGAGTCTTATATACATATGACTTCCAAGTGAACGGACAAGTTAGTTACGAATATCTCGAACATACACTCTCTCCAGCGGAAGATGGAGATACCGCGAGAGCGTTCCATTTATACCAAGCCGCTTACTACTACGCAACATATGCGAAACAAATTAATCATGGTACCGCGATGCCTATGTGTACATTTAACTGGCCAGGTTCCACGGATGAAGGCTGCTATTATTCATATAATTCCATTACAATCTCCGGAAAAACCGCCGCTAGTGGCTATCCAGGTGCATGGGCATCCTGGGATGTTATTGGTCACGAATACGGACACCATGTTCAAAGAACAAAAGGTATTACCGCTAACCCAGGTGGTACACATTACATTAACCACAATAATATTGATGACCAATACAATAATGGCTATACATTAGAAAGCGCTAAGAATAGAGGTTTAAAACTCGCTTGGGGCGAAGGCTGGCCAACATTCTGGTCCACAATTGCGCAAAGCACATTCCCAGCTGATATTAGAAATATCGCAACAGTGGGTGATACAAGATACACAACATACCAAGGTTTCTGGTATGAACTTGATACTTATCAAGCAACCACAACTGGTAGCTTAAGAACATATAGAGGTGACGCTGATGAAATCGCAGTTCAAAGTATTCTCTATAAGTTATATTCTCCAACAATCGATACATTCGATAAGTTTGCTATTAATGTTCAAACTTTGTTTGATATCGTCTGCAATGCCCATCCATATACATTCTATGAATTCATTCAAGCAATGTATAACGCAGGTTATGATGCTCACGATTTAGGCAAACTTCTTGCCCAATATAGAGTGGTCACAAATAGAATTGATATCTTAAATAACTACATCAACAGAACCCCAACATTTGAATGGTCCGCTGATAAGGGAAGCGTCAATCTCTATTACAATAACTTCGACTTTGTCGTTGTGAAACCAAACTTTGATGAACTCTTTAGAGTTAATAACATTACCGCAACAGGTAATATGGGCCGCTACACATTAACAGATAACCAATGGAATCAAATTAAAGCCCTTGGTACTGGTTACTATGTCTATGTTGTTCAAAGACAAACACTAAGCTTCACAAGCGGTAACTATGTTTCTGAATTATACGCATTTAATGCACCAACCGAATACGACACAAATGATATCGTCATGAGTCCAGCGGATTGGGGATTCAGACAACAATATTATTTTGATGGTCGAACCGCAACTCACCAAGCTAGCGATTTATTAACCATCAATAGCACAAGATTAAGATGTGGATACATTGAACAATCCTATATCGTCTTATCCGCAAAGCACAATGATGCAGGACATGCTTACTTACAATTAGACTTTAATATTCCTGTGTATTACTACTCATTCGACATCGCTTTATGGTCTGATTCCGAAGGTATCAACCGTAACAATGCAGAACTCGTTTTCCAAGTTAAAGGTGAAAACGGTAACTGGGTTGAAATAGTGGATTTATTAAATGACATTACTCTTCCAACCAAAGAGAATGGCTTCTATACCTATGAAAACTGGGCTGATGAAGGCATCTATGGTATGAGATGGCTTGAAACCGCACCAGCAACTGGCACAAAGAACAAAGGTAGAATTGCCTTTAATGATATCTTATTCAACGTCTTTCCAGGCTAATTGAATAAATATAAAAAGGGACTCGGTGTCAAAACCGAGTCCTTTTCTTTTATATAAATATAATTACCAACGATTTTCTACGTATTCGCAGAAACCGTACATATCTTTAATCTCTAATACAGTTCCATCATCTAATGTCACTGTTCCGTTATATTTACCATGTACTTGGTGAGAGTTCATTCTTAACACTAATAAGTTGAGATCGGAGTGGTGGTCAAGTGTTGGTGTGAGTGTGAGATTAAATCTTCCATCTTCACTTTCAAATTCCCATTCTTCCATATATCTATTCTTCACAAAGTGTTTAACATCTATTGATCCGAACTTATGTAATTTGCCATCATAGAACAACGCTGTTTCGGTGGCATTGCTCTCATCACCGATACCCCAGGTGATTTCAAAGCCAAATGGGTGCTTCTTGCCATCTTTATCGGTGAGGAATGTCGATGCATTACCCCAGTACCAAACGAGCTTATATGGGGTGTTTACTCTACCCCAGTCTAAAACAGCAAATGTATCTTCTTTATTAAATGACCATTTCTCTTCGCCGAATGACACATATCCTTCACAAGGCATACAGTTTTGTTTGGTGGTCATAAAGAACCTAGTTGGTTTATTTTTGAATGGCAAAATGGTGGTGATATTTTCGTGATTTTCCATCATTTCCATTGCAAAATGCGCTTCAATTGGTGTTTTCTTCTTCATCATTAAGACATCCAAAGTGCGCTTATTTTGTGTAGTTTCGAATTTAAAATGCGCTTTTCCGACAGTGTATTCTAAAACATTTGGTTGATCGCTCATCGGTGGGAGTGGATATTTCTTTCCTCCGATAAATAAGGACATATTATCAACTAGTTTTTTGCCAGTGGTGAGGTCAACAAGAACCACAGAGATATATCCCGCGAGAGAAATATTAGCGAAAGATACTTGGGCCATTAATTTTCCATTAGATATTTGATAGAAATCCCATTGTTTGAGTCTACTCTTTGGACGAGATTTCTTTGCGTCAAATTTAAAATAGTCATGACGTCCATAACCACCTTTCACTAAGAGGTTGCCTTTATCATCAAACATCTCAGTTTCTTTGGTATATTCTATTTGGTTTCTTTTTGGAACATCACGAAAGTTAATATATGTTCTTTTTAATTCTTTACTCATTATCTAGGCCCATCCTTACTTTATTATTTTATCGCAAATATATGCGTGTAAAAGACTGATTAAAACCTTTAAGAAAGAGAAAAATGTAAATGTTAATGATAATTTACTAAATATCAGTAAACTTTTTTAACTATGTTAAGTGTATGACAAAATAGTGTATGTAAACAAAAATTGACATATGTTTTTATTGACATTGCACTTTATTGAATAATAACATTTAACCATATTACACGGAGGTGTACTTATGACACGTAGTGATATAGAAAGAATTATTAAAGAAAATGATATTTCTTATTTAAGACTTCAATTCACCGACATGCTTGGTGATGTGAAAGCTGTGGAGATTCCAGTAAGAAAACTTGATGATGCTTTAAATAACAAAATTATGTTCGACGGTTCTTCTATTGAAGGATTTGTTCGTATCAAAGAAGCTGATATGTATTTATATCCAGATATCGATACATTCTTAGTGCTTCCATTTGAAAATAACACCTATGGTGGTGTGGCTAGATTCATCTGCGATGTCTATACACCTGATGGAAAACCATTCGTTGGTGATCCACGTTATATCTTAAAGAAACAAGTCAAAGTCATGAACGAAATGGGCATTGACCGTTGCTTTGTGGGTTTTGAACCAGAGTTTTATCTTTTTAAGATTAATGATGACACTTTATCCACTCAAGCAAGTGATAATGCTTCCTACTTCGATTTATCTCCATTCGATGGTGGTGAAGAAATCAGAAGAGAAATCGCTTTGACATTAGAGAATATGGGTTTCGAAGTTCAAACATCTCACCACGAAGTGGGCCCAGGTCAAAATGAAATTACATTTAAATATAACGATGTTATTACCGCTTGCGATAAGGTCCAAACCTTCAAGCAAGTTGTTAAAGTCATCGCTAGAAGACATGGCTACTTAGCATCTTTTATGCCAAAACCACTTAACAAACAAGCAGGTAATGGCATGCACACAAATTGTTCCTTATTTGATAATAAAAAAGGCGATTTGTTCTATGATAAAGATGCCGATATGGAATTATCCTTACTTTGTAAGAAATGGATTACTGGTATCTTAAATCACTCTAGGGAATTAGCTTTATTAACTAATCCAATCGTTAATTCCTATAAACGTTTAGTGAGTGGCTATGAAGCACCTATCTATGCTTGTTGGAGCGATGCAAATAGAAGTTCTTTAATTAGAATTCCTGCAGTTAGAGGCAATTCTACAAGAACTGAATTAAGAAATGTCGATCCATGCGCAAATCCATATCTCGCTTTAGCGGGTATCTTAGCCGCAGGTTTAGAAGGTATTAGAGATGTTGATGAAAAAGACATCATTAAACCAGTTAAAGATAACTTATTCGATTTAAGCGAAGAAGAAATTGAAAAGAAAAACATCAAACACTTACCAGAAACTCTTCACTCCGCAGTTTCCGAATTTAAAAAGAGCAAGCTTATGCTTGAAGTATTAGGTAAGCACTTATTCAATAAGTACATTGATGCAAAAGAAAAAGAGTGGAAAGAATATCACACAACCGTTAGTGAATTCGAACTCAGAAAGTATTTAGGTCGTTAATTATGTGTGGCATTGTAGGCGCAGTTGGAATTAATAATCCTCGCGATTATGCGATTGAAGGATTAAAGATGCTTGAATACCGTGGATATGACTCCGCGGGTATCGGCTTTTTAAGCGATAAGATTAATATCTTTAAAGATATTGGTTCACCAAATCATTTAGATGACATTTTGCCATCTTCTTTTGAGACCGAGCTTATTATCGGTCATACAAGATGGGCGACACATGGTACACCAAGTAAAATCAATTCTCACCCACACTTATCTTGTAATCGTAAGATTGCCTTAGTCCATAACGGTGTTATTGATAACGCGAATGAATTAAGAACATTCTTATTATCACAAGGTTATAAATTCTATTCCGATACAGATACAGAAGTAGTGGTTAATCTTTTGGAATACTTCTATTTAAGTAGTAAAGATATGCATACTTCTTTAACGTTGTTAAAAGACCAATTAGAAGGAAGCTATGCTTTAGCGATTATTAATGAAGATTATCCTGATTCTTTATTTATGTTAAAGAAAGGTTCTCCTTTAATGATTGGCAAAGGCAAAGGATTTAATCTTATTGCCTCTGATGCTTCACCCATGGCGAAATACACAAATGAATTCATCGATTTAGAAGACTATGACTTCGGTTATATCTCTAAAAAAGAAATCAGAATCTTTGATAAGAACAATAACTTAGTGGATAGAAAACCAATCGTTAAAGACGCGGAATCTATTTCCCATGATTTAAAAGGCTATCCTCACTATATGCTTAAGGAAATTGAAGAGATTGATGAAGTGGTGAAGAGAGCGATTTCTATCTATCACGAAGATAATCAATATCAATTTGATAGCAAATTATTAAAAGACTTAAGAGAAGCGGACCACGTGATGTTTATCGGATGTGGTACTTCTTATCACGCCTCCCTTGTCGGTGGCCGTATATTTGAGATTTGCAACAATATTCCCACAACTGAATATATCGCAAGTGAATGGGCATTTCACCCAGTCATTCCTGGCAAAAAGCCATTCGTTATCCTTATTTCTCAATCTGGAGAAACCGCAGATCTTATTCACTGCTTAAAGATTATTAAAGAGAAGAATAATGTTCCTACTTTATTAATTACTAATACTCCAGGCAGCACATTATCTAGAGGCGTTACATACACAGTTTTATTACACGCAGGTGTAGAAGTGTCTGTTGCATCCACAAAGGCGTACGCTGCGCAAGTCGCGTTGCTCGCATTATTATCGGGCGCGTTAAGCAAAAACGAAAAGATGGTCGTGGATTTAAAAGACACAATTGATGTCATTGATTCTATTAAGAATAATCTCAAACAACCAATCGAACAAATCGCGGAAGAGATTAAAGACCATGATAATGTCTTCTTTTTAGGAAGAAGTTTTGACTACTTCTTATCATTAGAAGCCTCATTAAAATTAAAAGAAATTAGTTATATCCATTCTGAAGCCTATCCAGGTGGTGAACTTAAACATGGTCCTATCGCTTTAATTAGCGAAGGATTACCAGTTATTGTCTTCATTACCGATCCAACTACAGCGAGTAGTATGAGAAGTAATATCGAAGAAGTGAAATCCCGTGGTGCAAAAGTATATGTTGTTGCCACAAAGTCATTATCTAAGAAAGGCGATGCTTTAATCGTTGATGATTATGCACACTTCTTATCTGGCGTTGCTATATCTTCCATTGCTTTCTATCTCGCATATTTTGTCTCTTTGAAAAAGGGATACAACGTTGACAAACCACGTAACCTCGCAAAAAGCGTCACCGTTGAATAATAAAAAATACTGATATATTCTTACTTTTTCTAAACATAAGTGATAGTATTTACTTATGAATAAGTATTTAATTATGGGTCTTGGTTCATTAGGCATTTTATCGTTATTTGCCACGGCCTTTTTCCCAATGCTTAATTTCACACTCCATTATTCTCAAGATAAAACTGAATATATCTCTTTTCCAGGAGCGGTTGCTTTAACTGCGGTATCTGGTTTTTTGTCTCTTGTTTTAATCGCTGTTTTTATTATTTCGATGGTTTTATTAATATCGGAAAGAAATAAGAAGAATTCTCATAAGAAATAACTATGAAAAAATACATTATCATTGCTTCGATTTCATTTGTTTTATTAGTGTTATTCACATTCTCTTTTATTGCTATGCTTAATTATGTAATCGCGGAAATAAATCATCCTGGTTTTAATTCATTTTTAACATATGAAGCCGCTTTAACATTAACAATTATTTCTGGAATTTTGATTATTGTTTGTCTCGCATTAATTATTTTTTCAGTTGTTTCCTTAATCATTAGAAAAGTTAAGAATAATTCAAAATAAATTAAAGAACCTAAGCAAGAAATAACGGGGCTATAAGAGGTCCTGTTTTTATTTGCGAAAAAGTTATCAAATAGTGTTGACAATACAATACCTCGTGATATGATGTATATCGTGAAAGGTGGTATCGTATGGATGCTCAATTAAGAAGAGGTGTGCTAGACGTTTGTGTCCTGGCCGCAATTAAAAACGAAGACTCATACGGATATAAGATCATTAAAGACTTAAAACCGGTACTAGAGTTATCTGAATCCACGCTCTATACAATCTTAAAAAGGTTGGAAGAAGCGAAGATGCTTGTTGTACGTTCTACTGAATTCGAAGGTAGATTACGCAAGTATTACCACATTACTCCATTAGGTCTTACACGTATCGAAGAATTTAAAAACGAATGGAAAGAACTAATGGGTATCTACTCATTTATTGCGGAGGATAGATAAAAATGAAAAAGCAAGAATTCTTAAATGAACTTAGAAGCAAACTTAACGGTTTACCAAAAGAAGACATCGAAAATCGTATCAATTTCTATGAAGAGATGATTAACGATCGCATGGATGATGGCAAAACCGAAGAAGAAGCAGTAGCGGATATCGGTAGTGTTGATGAAGTCGTAAGACAAATCGCTAACGACACACCAATGTTGAAGTTAGTAGCAGAGAAAGCCAAACCAAAGAGAGCGTTAAGGGCTTGGGAAATCGTCCTTATCATTCTCGGATTCCCACTTTGGTTCCCTCTCCTCATTACACTTTCCGTACTAGTCTTAGTGTTCTACTTACTATTCTGGATCCTAGTCATTGTCTCATACGCTGTTGAAGCTTGCTTAGCTGCGACATCGGTGGCAGGACTAGTGGTGTTCTGCGCCTATCTTGCCGATGGCACAGTCAACCTCTTACCACTTGGCTATTCCTTAATGGCCTTAGGCGGAACGATGTTATTCATCTTCGCCTGTATTGGTGCCACAAAGTTAACAATCTTCTTATCAAAGAAGATGGTCCTCGGCATCAAAACCGCTTTTATTAGAAAAGGAGCAAAATAAAAATGATTAAAGGTTTAATAGTACTTCCAATTGTTCTCGGAACAATGTTATTAATCGGCGGCGGTGCAATCGTTGGTGTTGCTATCGCACATAACCATGAACAAACACAATTAGTGACCAACGAACATGAAATTAGTGATTCATTCACAAACATCAACTTCGATGTCGAAACCGCAAATATCGAATTCGTTGTTTCTACAGATGGACAAACCAAAGTTGTTTGTGAAGAAAGAGAAAAATACCCACACGAAGTCGAAGTTAAAGATGACACATTAAATATCAAATTTGTCGACAAAGTGAAATGGTATGAAAAGGTCTTCAACTGGTCTTGGAAAACAGAAAAGATCACTGTCTATATGCCAGTAGCTGCTTATGGCAATCTCAATATTGAATGCTCAACAGGCGCTGCAAAGATCAAAGGTGATTACACATTTGAAAACTTCTATATTAAAGCTAGCACTGGTGCTCTATATCTCGAAAGTGATGTCACTGAACAAATCGATGTTAAAATGAGCACAGGCGCAGTTAAATTTAAGGGCGTTGCTTCTAAGAATGTTAACGTCGTCACATCAACAGGAGATATTAATCTCGAAGATGTAAATGTTGAAGAAAAACTCTATATCAAAGCATCCACAGGTGATGCCACATTAAAAGGCGTTAGAGCTAAGAACTTAGAAGCCAAATTCTCCACAGGCGATATGAAACTCGACGATGTCTTAGTGGAACAAAAAGTGGACTTCAAAGCATCAACTGGTAAATTCACGTTCTCTGGTTTCGATTGTGAAACACTTAACTGTAAAACAGATACTGGTGATATTAGAGGCGCAATCATTAATGAACATATTATCTATGCTCATAGTGATACAGGTAGAGTGGATGTCCCACACTGCGCAACTGGTAGCGTTTGGAACATTGAATCCGACACTGGAAGAATTATCATTACAATCGCACAATAATTTACACAATGAGAGGTTTGTCAAAGAACCTCTTTTTGTTTACTAAAAAAATATGATGACTTCGAGAAAAAAGTGCATATAATATAGGTGCAATTTTGGAGTATTCATTTATGAAGGACATCAAGAAAGTAAATAGTGATCTTGTAGAGTTCTGGAATGAGGCAATTAAGCTTCCAGAAGACTATAAAGAACAAGTTAAAAACTCAAGTGATAACTCAGTGATGGATTTAGTTCCTGCACAAAAACTTTTTGATGCCGTTAAAGAACTCGGTTCTTGTAAGAAAGTATTAGATTATGGCTGTGGTTCAGGCTGGGGCGCATTTGTCGCCGCGAGTAGTGGTTGTGATGATGTCTTAGCAGTGGATCTTGGCCAAGATATTATTGATTCCTTAAGATTCTACGCTGAAGTTTTAAAACTTGATGTGAAGGGTGAAGTCATAGATGAAAACTGGATTAAGTCCGCTCCAAGTATGACTTATGACGGGCTCGTTTGTAGCAATGTTTTAGATGTCGTTCCTTTGGAAACTGCGGAAATGATCATTAAAGAAATGGCAAGAATTACCACAAGCAATGCCAAGATTGTCATTGGTTTAAATTTCTATATATCAGAAGAAATGGCTTCTAAAAGAAAGATTGAACTAGTGGATGGCATGTATCTATTTGTTAATAACGTTTTACGTTTATCTTCACTAAGTGATGATGAATGGAAGAATATCTTCGCCCCATACTTTGATGTGGTCAAATTAGACCACTTTGCCTGGGAAGGCGAGCCGGTCGAAAGTCGTCGAATATTCGTTTTAAAAAAGAAATAAATCTTATTATAAAATAAGCACCAGCGCGGAAAATTGTTTTAAAATCATAATTGATTTTGTATTATATTTTTAAAGTGGCTGACCCACAGGGAAATAATACGGAGGTTTCTTATGGAAGAAATCTTTAAACAGATAGGTTCATATATATCCGAATACGGATTCAAATTATTACTCGCACTTTGTATTTGTGTCGCGGGTATTTGTGTCGCGTGGTTAATAGGATTTTTATTAAAGAAAATCTTACTTAAAACCAGACTCGATGGTGCGATGCTTACATTCATCGTCTCCA
>JAEESX010000011.1 GCA_016290145.1 Caryophanales bacterium | reverse complement strand
CATGGAATTATCTAATGATGTTAGCAGCGAGGGTGGAAGTCACTCTGCTAAATTCCAATTCAAATCTCATAACGATTCCCCATCTTATGCAATGGCACCAGCCGTTAACAAAGACGTGAGAGCAAAAGCCGTGAGATTCCATGTCAAAGCAGATGTTCAAGCAACAATATTCTTCAACATCTACTTAAAGGTCGGCTCTAGTACACAACAATACCGTGCCACAGTTAATACTTGCCCAACAGTGTGGACCGAATACGTATTTGGTTTTTCCATCGACAAGATTGAAGGCACTAACCTCAAGAACTTTGAAGTTGTTGAAGGTGTCGGCACAAGATCACTCGTCGCATCAGATATGCCATTAATTCAAAAGGTGACATTTGGTGCGGTCTATACAGGTGATGCATCCGCAACCTTATATAATTTCTATATTGATAACTTCGAATTCGATAACTCTTTGAGTTACGTTACAAGAACATCAAGAACCATCGACTAGGAGGAATGATTATGAAATTCAAAAAGTATGAAAACAATCCAATCTTAACAAAGAATCCTTCTAATCAATGGGAAGAATTATGCGTTTTAAATCCTGCAGTCATCTTCAATGAAGAAGATAAAACATTCTATATGCTTTATAGAGCTGCAGGTAATGATGCACAACATTACATCTATTTAGGTTTAGCAAAATCTAAAGATGGTATTCATTTTGAAAGACAAAGTGATAAGCCACTTATCGCACCAGATGTGAATGGCGCAGATGGTGGTGGTTGTGAAGATCCAAGACTCGTCAAAATTGATGATTATTACTTCCTCACATATGCCTCACGTGTCTTTGCTCCAGGACAATACTGGAGAGAAGATAAGAAATACTTTGGATTCCAACCAAAGGCTGGCCCAAGAGTGCTTATCTATAACGATACCGAAACACACTTAGCAGTTTCTAAAGACTTAGTGAATTGGAAGAAGTTAGGTAGAATTACCGATTCACGTCACGATGATAGAGATGTCATCATCTTCCCAGAAAGAGTGAACGGCAAATACGTCAAGATTTCCCGCGCAATGGATAAATGCGGAAAAGGCTATAAAAATGAAAAACCTGCAATGTGGATTAGCTTCTCTGAAGACCTATTAGAATGGCCAAGAGAAGAAGAACTCCTCTATGAAGGTAAAGAAGTTTGGGAAAGTGAAAAAGTTGGTGGTAGCTGTCCTCCAGTGAAAACTGATAAAGGTTGGCTATTCATCTATCATGGTGTTTCCTCTGTTGATAAGAACTATAGAGTGGGCGCAATGTTATTAGACTTAAACGATCCTCGCAAAATCTTAGCAAAAACAAAAGACTTCCTCATGGAACCAGAATTTGATTTTGAAAGTAAAGGTTTCTATGCCGGATGCGTCTTCCCAACAGGCATTGTCGAAGTGGGAGATGAATATTACATCTACTATGGTGCAGGTGATCAATGCATCTGCTTGGCGACAGTCAAGAAAGCTGATTTAATGAATGAACTTTTAGGAGGTAAAAAGTAATGAAGAAAAGATATTTATTGCTCTTACCAGTCCTCATGTTAACAGCGTGTGGCGAACTCAAAGGTCCTGAATTTGATAACGGAACTTATGCCTTCTTTATGTGGAACTATCCACGTATGGATGTTGAAGCTCCAAGCGGATTCATTGAAAGAGGCGATAGCTTAATCTATGAAAAGATTGAAATTACCTCTGGAAAAACATTTGCAAAACCAGCAACCGATCCAGTTCGTGAAAAATATGAATTCCAAGGTTGGTTTAAAGAAAAAACATGCGAAACCTTATGGGATTTCGAACATGATACTTCTAAATATTCCGTTTATCTATACGCTAAATGGGGCGTGAGCCAAGGAGAAGAATACGTGGAACCTGAATACACCTATCCTGAAACATTCCTATTCAATGAAACCTTCCGTGTTGATGGCATCTTAAATATGCCAGTCGTGGATAACAAAGTTAACTTAACAACCGCGGCGATTGGAAGATTAAAAGCTTCCCCAGATGATGTGAGATTTGCAGTCAACTACGCAAGAAGAGCTGATGTCACATTAACTGTTGCGACTTATAACGAATCTAGTAAAGTCATCCACTTAGAAGTTTCTTCTGGTGAAACATGGGACATCACAGTAGTCGATGTTACCGCTGCTTTATCAGTGGCAAGTGATAGCACATACTATGAACAAAAAGCCGTTAACTATGAAAAAGATTTAGATATTGAAAACTACCATATCGCTTTAGCAGGTTCTTCCTCTATGGAAAACTGGGCCACAAGTGGTAAAGATATGGCACCAATCGTGACATTCAATCACGGTATTGGTGGTACAACAGTTGAACAATGGACAAACAAATTGCTCCAAAGATTGGTCTTACCATATTCTCCAAAAGCAGTCGTCTATTATGTTGGCGTTAACAATATCATCAACTCAAATAAAACAGGTACCGAAACTGGTAATGCTTTAAAAGCTTTATTTGATAAGACACATGAACGTCTTCCAAAGACAAAAATCTTCTATGTCTTAATCAATAAGTTACCAATGTATGGTCACTTCCAAGATCACTTTGATACCGCAAATGCTATGGCGCTTCAATATCAAAGCGAGCATAATTACCTTACATGCATTGATGCAGGTAAAGGTTTATTAAAAGACAACGGTTTACCAAATGCCGGATACTTCCTCACTGATGGATTACACATGTCCAAAGTCGGTTATGTTATCTGGGGTAAAGCTGTTAAAGACGCAATTATCGATTGGTTAGGTAAATAATGGAACTTATTAACATTAACGAATTCAAAAAGAAAGCAAAGAAGAGATACCATCTTCATCTCCTTTTGTCTTTGTTAGTGTTAGCAGTTTGTATTACAGGATTAGTGCTATCACTAGTCTTAACACCATTTGATAAATATATGCCATTCATGATTATCAATATCGTGTTTAGCATAATTCTAGTTGTGGCTGCATTATTCTATTACATCAATATTTTCCCAGTTATTAGTCATTACTATAGATACTACAAAAACATGAGTATTGTAGGACTAGACCGTAGAAGAAGTAGAACATATGTCAGTGAATTAGAAAACAAAAATATTAATCATGTCAGTTATCGCGTTTTAGTCTTCTTGTATAAGGAAGGTGAAAACGAATATAAAGAAAATCTCTTCGTATTAGATAACGATATTAAATTCAAAGAAGGTGGCAAGTATAAGATCGCTACTTACCGCAATGTGATAGTGAAAAGCGAGGATTTAGAAGATGCAAACGCTTAATAAATCCTTAGCAAAAAATACATTCACATATACTTGGTATCTTTATCCAATTGCCGCAGTCTTTCTCACTCTTCTTTGGCTATGGGCATTCCCAGTTGTTCATCAACCAACCGCTCATGAAAAAATTGAATTGTATATTAGCGTTGATGTTAAAAGCGAAAAGTTTGCTAAAAACATTCTCACACAATATGATCCACACCAATTAAGAGCAATTAATGTTGATTACCCATCAGGTGGAATGGGTGGATCTCAAAAGTTACGCATGGCTTTTGAACGCTGCGACATGATGATCTTAACTCAAGGCATGTTTGAAACTTATAACAAAGCTTATAAAGATGTCTTTGCTGAGATAACATCCTATGTTCAAGAAAAATGTCAAATTGATAGTTCACTTGTTGTTGATGATCATGCCATTATGCTAAAACAAGCAAACGTAGCACATTACCTAGACGAATATATTAGTTTTGAATCAAATCTTAATTATGTAATTGTGTTATTAGCACGTAGTAAAAATCTCGGAGCGGCGATTAATGAAGACAACGCTAAATACGATAACGCCTTAACAGTTACTCATTACTTACTCGAGGGCGTGCAATGAAAAAAGAAATAATCAGGCCATCTGATTACAAACAAAGTGAAAGACCAAAAAGCAGATTAACTCAATTCTTCGATATCTTCAAAAATCGCTTCGTTGAATTGGTAAAGATTTCATTATTACAAACGGTCTTCAACTTACCACTTCTTGCTTCCATATTCTTCTTCTGGATGATGATTGGACAAGAAGAGTTAACCACACAAAGAGTAATGGGGATATTCTTCATTGCTGCTGGAGCATTAGTTATTAGTATGATGTCTTCCTTTGTGGGATTAACAGGATCCTTCCATGCACTTAAGAAAATAGCGTATGCAGAAGGAGAATTTGCTTCCTCTTCATTCTTCATCGGACTTAAAGAAGAATGGAAAAGAGGATTACTCATTGGCTTCATCGCTGGTCTCAGCGCTGGAATAGCACTTCTCGGAATCTTTTACTTCTTGGTATTCCCATCGGATATCTATGATTGGATAAAAGGATTCGGAATTGCGATAGTGATTATTCAATTAATCGTCGTGTTAATTGCTAGTTACTATTCATTGGCCCAAGTGGTGGTTTACACCAATACATTAAGGAATATATTCAAAAACTCCATCATTATGGGTTTGATTAGATTTCCAATTAACTTGGGCGCACTCATCCTCTATCCTGGAGGATTCATTGCATTAGTATGTATCATGCCAATCACTATGTATGTAGGAGTAGGACTTATGATACTTACTGCCGCATTCGGTCATCTCGTTTGGATGATGGTCACATTAGCGGCATTTGATAAATACATCAATCAAGAAAAATTTCCCGATTATTATCGCAAGGGTTTATATCAAGAAACTAAGGAGGAATAATTATGGCGGGTTTAAAATTCAAACACATCTATAAGGTGTATCAAGGTGGAGTTCGTGCGGTTAACGACTTCAACCTCGAAATTAGAGACAAGGCATTCGTCGTCTTAGTCGGTCCATCTGGCTGTGGTAAGTCCACAACTTTAAGAATGGTCGCTGGCTTAGAATCAATTACATCAGGTCAATTATTCATTGATGATGTGATGGTCAATGACGTCGAAAGTAAAAACAGAGATATCGCAATGGTGTTCCAATCCTACGCGTTGTATCCACATATGACTGTCTTCCAAAACATGGGTTTTGGTTTAAAACTTAGACATGTTAAACCTGACATCATTAAAGAAAAAGTTCTTGCTGCCGCGGAAGTATTAGAAATCTCTGACTTATTAGATAGAAAACCAAAAGAATTATCTGGTGGTCAAAGACAACGTGTTGCTTTAGGTAGAGCTATCGTTCGTGAACCAAACGTCTTCCTTCTTGACGAACCATTATCTAACTTAGACGCAAAACTTCGTGTTCAAATGAGAACCGAAATTACAAAATTACACGAAAAACTACAAACCACATTTATCTATGTTACCCATGACCAAACAGAAGCTATGACAATGGGTGATACCATTGTGGTTATGAATAAAGGTTACATTCAACAAGCCGATGCACCTGTTACCTTATTTGAAGATCCAGCGAACTTATTCGTTGCGACATTCTTAGGTAGTCCACAAATGAATATCATTAAATCCAAATTAAAAGTGGATGGTAAGAAAATCGGTGTTGTCTTAGAAGGCGTTGAATCTAACGTCGTCTGGTTAAGAGAAGAAACAGTCAAACAAATTGTTAATTCCGGAATTGATTTAGAAAAAGAATACTTATTTGGTGTTAGACCAGACCATATCGTTATTGCAGATAAAGGCGTTCCAGCACACGTTGAAGTCGTGGAACAACTCGGTGATGAAACAATCATCTACGCTAAGATTGAAGGCCATGACAAGAATATCGTTATTAAGGCTCCATTATTAAATTCCGTGAAATCACAAGACGATATTCATTTGAATTTCTTAAATGAAAGAGTCTACTTATTCGATGAAGATACAGAACATTCCTTAATCGGTATGCCATCATTCAGCAAACTTCCAGCTGAAGTTAAAAGAAATGGTGAAATTAAAGTTGGCAAACAAACCGTTACAGTGGATGAAGAGTACTTATCTCACTTAATGGATGCCGCATTTGAAGGTACAAGACTATTAACTATCAAACCAGAACATGTTTCATTAGAAGAAGTGGAAGGTTCTGTACCACTTAATGTCAAAGTTGACTTTATTGAAGAAAGAACCAACTACGACATCGTTTACGCAATGGTAGAAGGAATTACTCCTTATTTGATCTTCCGTGCCTCTAAAGAGAGAAAAATTAAGAAAAACGATAGTTTGACAGTCTATTTACCACTCGATAACACATTTATCTATGATGATAAGGAAAATAACTTGTTTGCTAGAGAAATCGTTTATCCAAATATGACCTCTTGTTCAGTTAGCACATTAAAGGATGGTAAAAGACAAGTTGCTATCAATAATGGTGAGAAGTTAGTCTATGATGAACTCACATATGAAGATGGCGATTATAGATTCTTATTAAAACAAGATAAGTTAGAAGTCGTCTTCGACAAAAAGACTGCGAAGTATATTACTGAAGGTCCAAAAGTCAAACAACCTCTCTTTAAGAAAAAGAAAGCAGTTGTTAAAGATGAAGTTAAACTTGTTGATCCAAATTCAATCATTACAGAAGCTCCAAAAGATCAATCCTTAACAGTTAGTTGTTATGATGAAGAACCACAAAAGGACCTCAACTACATCTATGTCCAAATTAAGGGCTTTGATGAATACGTCACATTAGCGGTCGCAAATAACTTCTCCGTCTACAAGATGCCTAAATTCAAAGTGGTGGTCCCAAGCGATGGATTTGAATTATTACCATTAGAATAATCAAACATATTAACTAAATAAGGCCGATGAATAATCGGTCTTTTATTTTAGGCAAAAAGAAAACCAGACACCGAAGTGCCTGGTTCTTTATTGGTTAAGTATTAGTGATGGAACCAAATGTCATCAACCATGAATGTAACGCCGGAATTTGCACCGAGGTTTGTGATCATGAAGTTGTAGACTGTTCCTGCACTTCCGTGTGAACCGTAACCGATTCTTAAGTAGTACCAAGATTGAGCTTCAATTGTCTTTGTACCCATTGGTTCAAAGTTGCTTGAGAAGTCGGTGTTCTTGTATAAGAAGAATCTGAAGTTAACTGCACTTGTACTTGGGTTATAAATCCATGCGCAGAATGTATTTGCTTCATCTAATGAGACACCACCAGAGATGTTGTCTTTTAAGACAAGGCCGACACCTGAGGCATATGGTCTAATCTTAACTGAGCTAGAACCACTTGTCTTATATGTTGTTTCGGCTTCGATTCTATTGGTGTTTGAATCATCAAATGCCCAAGCAGAACCATTTCTCCAACGTCTTCTAAAGACATTTTGTAATTCAGCGGTTGTGCCGTTAGCATTCCAGAATCTAGATGTTGGATGTGGAAGTGTGATTGTATTGTTAATACTGCCTAATAAACCACTGATGGAGCCTGTTAAACCAACGTTAACTAATTCATCATTAACATAGTTACCGGTCATATTGCCGTATGTATATGTACCTAACATGCCGAGGCTTGCTTCGCCATCGATTTCAATAACGAATGCACCGTTTGCTGGGTTGTAAGATGTGAATCTTGCGCCATCGGTTGGCATGCCATAGAAGTAGACCTTACATTCTGCTCTTGTGGTGCAGATGACTTCGATCTTAACTTCGTAAGATTGAATTGTAACTGTTGTGTAGAATGTACCACCTGGGTATGTTTGACTAACTACAACAGCACATGTTGCTGTCTTAGCACCATCGTTTGTTGTAACTGTGATTGTGGCATTACCAACTGCATTAGCGGTAACAACACCGTTTTGATCGACAGAAGCAACAGAACTATTGTTAGATGACCAAACGACAGATTTATCTGTAGCATTGGCTGGGGAAACTGTAGCGGTTAAGGCTTTTGTTTCGCCAACTGTCATATTAGCGTTATTTGCGCTTAAGCTAACGCTTTCGACTGCGACTGTGCCATATGGGCTGGTTGTATAAATCTTAACGTCGTCAACTGGTAAGTATAATGTGGCACCGGCTTTCTTAATGTGAATACCGAAACCATAAACTGTCTTTGTTGGGTCGAGATCGACTGTGTATTCCATCCAGTCATCTGTACCATTAATTGTGTATGTAGCGGTTGCGCCATCATTGATGCCTGATTTATCTAATAATTTGTTATAGTAGGCGATTAATGTGACTTCAGCTTGTGCACCCGCTGTGCCGTTTGTATCAGCATAAGCACCATGAATCCATGCGGATAATTTGGCACCTTTACCGATTGCGGTTGGAATACCGAAGTAATGTTTGGCTTGGATGTATTCGAAGTAGTTACCTGAGTTACTCTTGAATAAACCACATTTACTAACGTTTCTACCTGCTTGTGCATGATAGGTGAGGTAGTCTGAAGAACCCATAACTTGCCAACCGGCACCACTTAATGGATTGGAACCGGCACCGTAATAAACGGAATAGAATTGGCTTCTTAAATTTGTGGCAACTGCCATACCATGTGAACCATCGTAGCCAATACCTGTAGCAGTGTAGGATTCGAAGTCTTCAACATCATAAACTTTATTAAAGTTATAAGATGTGGCGACTGCTGCACATGAGTATGTGAGTTTGATTTCTTCGATGCTAACATAAGCTTCAGCGGCTTCTAAGACAAACGAGTTAGCGCCATTAGCTAAGTTAACTGCTGTGCCACTTGTGACGGCATTGACGTCGGTGACATATGAAGAACCATCATTGGTGTCAACAGAACTGGATTTTAATGTTAAGGATCCGCCAGAGTATGTAACTTTGACTGATGTTAAACCAGAAATGTGTTGATCATCACCTGTGATGCAGTGAACAGTACCGTAGTTACCTAACTGGACTAAGCCACCGTCAAGGGCCTTAGCGGTTGTATACACGAATGTAAGTGCGCTTCCACGTGGGGTTGTGACTGTGCTTTCAACTCTTCTTTGGAAAGAAGATGTAAGTCCGGAGGCAGCATTGCTACTGTTGAGTGTCAATTCGTAACTGGTTGGATCCGCTTTGGCTGAATGGATGTTTTTGGAAGTGGCCATTACGACTGACAGAGTAATTGCTGTTAAAGCAATTGGAACAACAAATGCAAAAGAAAGTTTTAATTTGCGTGTCATAAATATTTTCCTCCAAATTCATTATCAAATATTTGCCACTATAAACTATGTTTAAAATAGTAAACTAAGGAAGAAAATCGTAAACAATTAAATATGTTTATTAAAATTAGTAAAAATGTATTTTTTAGTAAAGTGAAATGTGACCCATATAAATATATGTGTTTTCACTTGAAGAGGATTGGAAGAATAATGAGAGATTATATAAAGTGCCTTGCCAACCGCATTGGATTTTAACCCAGCCTGGTTCCGCAAATGTACTTGAGTCTTTACTGACAACTTGTTCGTATGTACTTGAAGGAACCGCATGTCCGTTGTTCATTGTGGATGCGGTTGTGTATGCGAAGATTCTAAAGTTGGAATAAATTGCGCCATTTGGATTATAGAACCAAACCACAAATCCCTTGATGGCCATACCAGAACCATTACCTAAATCGTTCTTTAATGTGAATCTTGTTCTACTATTAGAACTACTAGCAATTCTTAAACCTAAGGAATAATCATTTTCTAATAAGTATGTTTGATTTGGCATAGTCCAGTTATTATTACCTGAATTTGCGGTCCAATTTGAACCATACCATCTTTGCCAGACGGCGTTTGCGGATGCCTCAGATGTATAATTACATCTATCAAACCATTTTTCGGTGATTGAAATGCTTCCGTTATTAGAAACGAATTGTTTTAATGAACCACTGATAGAAACGTTAGAATACACACCTGTTGAAACGTTAAGTGTTCCAGAGATTGTTCCGTATGTATAACCAGATGCTGAACCTGTTGTTTGAATAGATAAAGCACCTGTGCTCTTGTTATATGAATAACTTGTTGCGCTTGCGGTTGAACCATTAACTTGGACATAGACACTTTCAGTGCTATCACCTGTCACGGTGACCCAAACGCCAACGCTACTTCCTAATACGCTAGCGGCCATACCAGAAAGATTGACTGTTCCTGTTCCAGAGAATGTAACAAACTTGCTTCTATCTGGTTTTTCTAAATCTACGTTACTTGAATTTGGAACATAGATTCTTACGTGGTTTGCGAATTCAATTGCGTTTTGACCAACATATCCACTGTTTGTTTTAGAGATATTAAATGTACGGCAACGATAGTTGTCCATAAATGTTTCATCTAATCTCGTAAAGTTAGCGGAAATGTTACCTGGTCTAGTAGTGGTTCCGTGATCTAACCAGCAGTCACTTCTCCATTGATAACCAGAATCACAAACGATTATTGTATCTTTTGGCAATTCGCCGTTTTCTTTATAGAAACCTCTAGTACAAACAAACTTCTTAGCGGTGTCATCGACATAGCTATTTTGGAAGTTGTAGTAACTATCACATTTCATAAATCCAATAATTGGATCGATTAATACTCTATCGTAGGCATCAAAGTTAACGTATTGAGCGGTGAATAACGCTCTATCTTCGGATGCGTATGTATTAACGCCTTTGCGTGTAATATCTTC
This sequence comes from Caryophanales bacterium, assembly GCA_016290145.1. GTDB lineage: Bacteria > Bacillota_I > Bacilli_A > RFN20 > CAG-826 > RUG13091. The sequence continues at coordinate 19,654 of JAEESX010000011.1, read as the reverse complement.
ATTTAATGAACTAGTAGGAACAAAAATACGGAAGCCTTCAAAGACTTGATTGAATTGTCCTTGAAGTGTGCTCTTACCTGCTTTAAATATATTGAACGCTCTATAAGCATATCCATTCCAGAAATCACTTGTGATTTGTAATACGTTTGCATAACTTTCATTTGGTCTTGTGGATTGTGAATATTCACCTCTCCATGCTTCTGGTCTATAGCCAAATGCTTCAGGACAGAAGACTAATGAACCAACTGGTAAAGATGAAGATGTGAACATCTTAGTAGTGGTATATAAGTTAGATGTTCCTGAGACATTACCTTGTCTAACAAAGTAGTTAGAAGCATCTGTGGAATTCCAGAATGTATTACCAACAAATCCGACATCGATTTCGGTATAGGATGATAAATCATAATTAGCCATTTCGTCTTGTGTATAGACACTATTAGTGATGGCTAAAGGAGTGCGTCTAGCATTTCTAATTGATTCATATGCGATATTTTTAAATGAATTATTAACGCCTGTCGCTAAATATGAACATGGACTTAAATCTAAATCGATATCATAAACATTACTTAAGAAGTTAAGGCCTAATAAGTATCTGCCGTGAACACTAGACATATGTTTTCCATCTCTAGTGAATGTATCTTTCATATATGAAGTTCTCATATTTTGCACAGCAGTACCTGCAGGAATCATTTTTGTGAATAAATTGAGTGGTGCAACCTTACTGCTATAGCAACTAATGATGGAGTTAAACATATTTAATTGATCATTGTCGAAATATGAGAAGTAATCATAGTAATCCATATAGTCATTGTCATAAGCCCAGGTTTGATACCAATAGAACTTAGGAGTAGAACCCACTCTTTGTCTCACAAGTGAGACTAAATTAGAAAGATTACTATAACTTGTTTCTCTTCCGATTTCTGCGGATGCTTGTTGGAAAGTAACGATATCCCAAGTATTGGAATCGATGATTTCCGCTAAAGTCTTATTGTTGTCATAAACCCATGATCCATTGTTCATTGAACGCATGGAATAATCAGCAACATTATTTGTTAAATTTGAATAGTGGGTATTAAGTGTACAACCAGCGATATAAGCATCATAGATTTCTAGATTGATGCCATAGGCATTAGCAATTTCTTTTTCATAGAAAATAGTGTCATCAGAGAAAGAATTACCAATCATTAAAATCTTAAGATTGTTACGTGGATATGTTTGTTCTGTACATGAATACTTAATATTCAAAGAATTGATATTCACATTAACTGAATTATTATTTTTCAAATAGAAATAGGATGGCGCTTCGTCAAATGTATAAGTAGCACCTGCAGATAATGTCTTTTCAGTTGTATAAATAATCTCGGAATTATTCAATGAATAACCATAATGTAATGATAAAGAACTATTTCCTGTATAGGAGATAGAAACCATACCGCTTAACTTATTGTTATTATTTGAATTTGTTAAATCATTATAGATATAACCATTTGGCAATAATGTTTGCCAGCCATTGTTATTTTTAACAATATTAAAACCACTTACCTCAATTGGATTATTTAAGCCAGTATAAACATTTCCTGAAACCTCAGATGATCCAGAGAATGAACTTTGATTATATATGCGATTATTATTATTTAATGTGAGTTGATAAGGAGAGTTATCGCCATTAACTGTGTATAACTTTCTTGCGGAAATTGTAAGAACAGTAGACACCGCTAATGCTGCTGTAAGAATAGCTCCGAACGCTATCGCTTGTGGTATTTTCTTTTCCTTCATACCAGACCCTCCTAAACAAAGAAAACCCCTCTATAAGGGGTTAACTTCTAGTAAAGTGAAATGTTGTCGTACGCTAAAGCAACGCCTGATTTTGTGAAGTCAGCTAATTGCCAGTTGTAGACAGAACATTGTGTGAAACCAAGTGATATAAATGTCCATTGACCTGCGGCTGCTGGAACGTTACCAGAAACCTCTACATTGCTACCGAAATTGGTTGCTTTGTAGACCCAGTTTCTAAGGGTGATATCACTTGAGCTTGGGTTATAAACCCAGAAGCAAATGTTTTGAACTGTGACTGGAGAGGATAAGTCGCTGCCTAAGTTAAGGGCGACAGCGCCACCTGTATAACCACGTCTTCTAACAGCGCGGTTATTTGAGATGGATGCATAGTTGATGCTAACGAGTCTATCATCGTTACCGGTGTCAACTTGCCATGAGCTACTCATATATCTTCTCTTGAAGACTGTTCTACAATCTAAACTGTCTTCATCACAGTGCCATGTATTTGGTAATTCACTAAGTGTAAGGGAACCATTGTTTCTAATTTCATTTCTAATTGTTCCGGAGAAAGAACAACCAGTAATTGTGTTGTTGCCTTTATTATATGTACCGGTTAATGTACCAATCCAGCTATCGCTTGTAGCGATAGAGATGCTATTTCCGGAAGAAGTATATGTTGCTGGGTAAACAGTACCAGCCACTCTAAAGTTGACTTGGTTATGAGAACCTAAGAATGCGAGAACTGAGTAAGAACCGCTATTTTTTGTTGCGGTACCTTTGAAGTTACCAGAAGGTGTTTCAGTTAAATCTGCACCATATGGGCAAGATGAATAAATCTTGAAATCATCCATTGGTAAGTATCTTGTTTCTGAATCTTTGTTAACAATGTAGAAACCAATGGAGTAATAGGTTTTACTTGCATCAAGATCCATTGTGTATTCTTCCCAATCGTTAGAGTTAGCGATTAAGAATGCTTTTTCTGTTCTTTGGTTAATTGTGGAGCCATTAACTTGTTGTGTGTAGAAAGCATAAACAACAACGTTAGCAACATATGTACTTGCGGTTGTTAAACTGCTGTTTTTGAATGCGCCTTTGCTCCAGAAAGATAATTTATTACCTTTTCCGATGACTCTTGGGACACCGTAGTATCCAGAAGCTTGGAAGAAGTGCATTTTATTGTTGTTGCCTTTTAAGGCAGCCACTTTAGAACCATTATGTCCTGCGGTTGCATTATAGATTAAGTAATCGGATGAACCCATTAAGGACCAGTCAGTACCACTGATAGGTGCTGTTGAGCCTGATTTGTAATACTCACACACGTAATCGCCTTTTAAGCCTGTGGCTTGATACTGTGTGTAGTTACTATTCAAGTCCCAACCTGTACCGGCACTAGAATAAGATTCAAAGTCTTCAACGTTGTATACGCGATAAAAATTAACTTGTGGGACATTGCCGCTTCCTGTACCTGACTTACTAACATAAGTTAGTGAGTGAGATTGTGCATCAGCGGTAAAGTTATAAACTAAACCGTTTAATGAACTTGGTGAAGTAAATGTACACGCCAAAGCGTTGCCGTTTAATGTGGCTGTACCTGTCGCGGTGATCGCGGAATGATTATCAAGTGTTTGTAATGTAACATTACCGTTATTCAGTGCGAGTGAATATTTATAGTTGTCACTACTTGTTCCTGAATACTCTCCATTTAATCTACCGACGTCTTCATTTAAGCCGCATGTGTATTCGATGGAAATGGAAGTAATAACATTACCACCGTCTGCAGCTAATAATGAGAAATATCTTGGAGATGGAAGTTCTAATCTACTTCCACTTGAAATACTATAAGATTGCTCAACTGCTGTACCATTTGACAAAGCATTTGCCAAGGAAGTTCTTAACCCCATTGTCGAACCACTATAAGTAACAGTAATTGCGGTGATACCAGAGATGCCACCGTTTTCTGAAGCGAAATTATACATCATACCCCTTGATGCTAAATCAACATGCTTGCCACTTGCTGCTTTAGCCTTAACGAAATTCATCGATAAAGAATTACCGTCTGCTGTTGTATAAGTTGCTGCTACATTTTCCTGATAACTGCTGGTTAAACCTGATGGTGCGTTGCTACTATCGAGTGTCAAAGTGTAGTGGTCTAAGCCACTTGATTTATTTAACCTTGAGGATGCAATACTAGAACTGCTAAAACCAGCCACGACAAAAGTAAGGGTTAACCCTGTGATGCTTAAGCTCAAAAGGACCTTCTCTTTTTTTGTCATAAAAATGCCCCCTTATTTAAGTATATATTAATAAAATATACGTAGATAAGCATATAAAAACCTTATTTTAGAAACGTAAACTTTCAAAGAATTTAATAAACTAATTGCTTTATTTCTAACCTAATATTATATATTTATATATATTATTAATTGAGGAGAGCAATAAAACACAAATTTATTCAAAAATTTCACATAATTAGGAAATACTTTTCCTGAAAGTTGCTAAAATAATATGGTATGGAAAAAGTTGTTAAATTAAAACCAGTCGTTAAATCATATATATGGGGTGGTCAATATTTCCAAAAATTTGGAAAAGGCGATCAAGATGTTATTTCTGAACTTTGGGAATTATCTTTACGTGATAACAATAGTTCAATTATTGCTAGTGGGAAATTCTCAGGAAAACCATTAAACGAAGTAATTACAAAAGAAGATGTTGGTCCAGTTCAAGCTAGATTCCCATACTTTCCATTACTTATTAAGTTGATTGATGCAAAGAGAGATTTATCAGTTCAAGTCCATCCAAGTGATGATTATGCATTAAAAAATGAAAAGTCTTTTGGAAAGAGCGAGATGTGGCACATCATCGATGCAGATGAAGGTGCTGGTTTATATGTTGGTTTAAAAGAGAATAGTTCCAAAGAAGAGATTGAAAGAAGACTTAAAGATGGAACCATTTTAGAAGCACTTAATTTTGTTCATGTTAAACCTGGCGATACCTATATTATTAACCCAGGAACTATTCACGCAATTGGTGCTGGAGTGAGGTTAATTGAAATTCAACAAAATAGTGACCTTACTTATCGTCTATACGACTACAATAGATTAGATAAAGATGGCAATCCAAGAGAACTCCATATTGAAAAAGCTCTCAAGGTAATTGATTATTCAAAATATAACTTTAAAAACAATGAAGGATCAGTCTTAGCAGATAACCAATACTTCAAAGTTAGACGTGAATCCTTTGATGGTGAACTCGAAATTAAAGCTGATGGTGAATCATTCATCAGTTTCACAATAATTGAAGGAAATGGCACGGTTGATGGAGAAAAAGCCCAGCAATTTGACACTTTCTTCCTCCCATATGGCGCAAAATGCACACTTAAAGGTAAGGGTGTAGTGGTCCTTAGTGAGGTCTAATATGTCCGATTACCTTAAAGACTTACGAGAGAAAACTGGACACATGCCACTAGTGCTACCCCATTCAGTGGTAATTGTCATAAATAATCAAAATGAAATCCTTTTAGAAGAGAGAGCGGATGATGGTTTCTTTGATTTTCCTGGTGGAGGAATCGATTTAAAAGAATCGGCAGAAGATGCTGCTGTTCGTGAACTCAAAGAAGAAACAGGACTTTCCGCAAATAGGTTAGAACTCTTTAAGGTATATTCTGGTGAAATTACTCATTATGTCTACTTCAATGGAGACGAAATTTATGGTGTTGATTGTGTTTATATTTGCCGTGATTATTCAGGCGAAATGAAACCACAATTATCAGAAGTTAAGAGATTGTTCTTCTGCTCTTTGGACAAAATGCCAGAGAAAATGAGTCCAAGAAACAAGCAAATAATTAAAGACTTACAAAGTCAAAAATAAACAACAATAGCAAATAGTAACACTATATAGTAAACAAATACTTCAAAAGTATTTTGCTTTGTTATATTCTTATTCCTGGTCTAAAATTAGATTATGATTGTAAAAGTTAACCATATCAAAGATACCAAGAACCTCACAGGATTACTCCCTGCTGTTAGATATACTCAACCTAAGTATGTTTATATCGCTATGGGTAATGCGAGATGTCCAAATGCTGAACTTTTCATTAAAGAAGGCGATCACGTTTTCTATTCCCAAGTTATTGGCATTAGACATGCTGCTTTCTTTGATCAACCAATTCATGCGACATGCTCTGGCACATATGTGGGTCTTGAGAAACATTATCATAGAAGTGGTAAACTTACAGACTTCATCAAAATCGAAAACGATGGCAAAGATGAAATCGATCCATCATTAAAGATTAGAACACCTGAAGAAATCGCCGCCTTAACAAAAGATGATATGGTGGAGATTCTAAAGAATTGTGCTTGTGTTGGCTTAGGAGGTTCTTCCTTCCCAACATATGTTAAGTTTCAAACAGACAAACCAATTAACATGATTTTAGTTAATGGTATTGAATGTGAACCATATATTACCGCGGACCACCGCTTAATGCTCGAATATCCTTATCGTGTATGCGAAGGATTGAAATTTGCTATGCAAGCTTTCGGCTGCAAGCACGCAAAGATTTGTATTAAATCCAAATATACAGATATTAAAAGGGTTTATAAGCAAGTATTAAAGGAATATGAAGGTTCCGGTATCGAATTATGTTGTGTTGGCAACTACTATCCACAAGGTTGGGAAGTAGAAATGATTAAAAACGCTACCGGCATTAAATTAAAACCAAGTGAATTGCCATCCAATCGTGGAATCCTTAACTTCAACGTTTCCACAATGGTGGGTATCTATAAAGCCATTAAATACAATATGGCAGTTAACAAACGTTTCATTACCGTAACCGGTGATGGAATCAATTATCCAAAGAACTTCCGTGTCCGTGTTGGTACATCCATTAAGGATTTAATTCCTTTATGTGGCGGTTACAAGGACCCAGAAAAAGAAAAGATCTTTATTTTAGGTGGACCTATGATGGGTGTTTCTGTTCCAAGCGACGATATTATCGTCACCAAGACAGTTACTTCCGTTATTGTCCTTAATAAAACTGAATATAAAGAAGAACCATGTGTCAGATGTGGTAGCTGTGTTTTATCTTGCCCAGTTCACCTTGAACCAGTGCAAATTATGAATGCAGTGAAAACATTAGATAAACCAAGAATCAAAATGTTAAATCCATTAAGATGTATTGAATGTGGACTTTGTTCATATACATGTACATCAAAGATTCCTGTGACAGACTATATTAGAAAGGCAAAGATTATTGCGAAATTATGATTATCAGTAAAGAGACCTCGCCACATCTTAGAAGAAATGCCTCTGTCACTCGCATGATGGTGGATGTTTTAATTGCGCTTGCACCAACGCTTATCTTTTCGTTTGTTGTTTTTCCAATTCAAACACTCTATACATATTTGATTTCCGTATTCATCATGTGTGGTGCCGAATTTGTTTATGTCGGACTTAGAAACATGATGCCAAAAGATGGTCAAAAGCATTCTTTCAAAGAAAGATTTACATATGCATATAAAGGCAAGTTCACTCAAAACAATGTTTTGACACCTGCTATTAGTGCCATCATCTTTACATTAATTATGCCTGCAGGCGCACCTATCTATGCCATTATCGTGGGCGCATTTGTTGGTATCGTTTTAGGCAAATTGGTCTTTGGTGGTTTAGGAAGTAATATCTTCAACCCAGCAGTTGTTGGTATGTTATTTGCTAAGCTTTGCTTTGGTGCACAATATGTCCAAGCTACAACTTGGTTCTATACCATTCCTGATGCCGCTGCCGGTGCAACTCCGTTAGGATTAATCAATGGTGGTGCCTTTGCTAACTTCGGTCAATATCAATTATTTGATTTATTCATCGGTCGTATACCTGGTACATTAGGTGAAGTTTACAAAGTAACTATCCTTATCGGTTTGATTTATTTATTAGTTAGAAGAAGCATTGACTTCCGCATTGTTGTTTCTTACTTAGGAACATTCTTAGCTTTAGTCTTATTAGGCGGTTTAGTTGTCTGGACTTTGAACAAGAGCGTGAACCCATTCATCTTCGCTTTATACAACTTATTATCTGGTGGTGTTTTATTCGGTGCGACATTCATGTTAACCGATCCCGTCACCAGTCCAATAAATTCACCTTCCCGTATCATTTACGGTATGGTTGCGGCAGTCATTACAGTCTTCATTAGATTCTTCGCCGCATTACCAGAAGGTGTCGGTTTCTCCATCCTCATTGCCAATATGGTTGCAGTCGCATTAGACCACTATGAATGGAGTAACCCACGTTATACTTGGAAGAACATTTTAGCAATGTGTTTGATTGTTGTTCTTTCTGGAGCATTAACATTCTTAGTGATTAGATTTGGAGGTGTGTATCATGGCTAATAACGCTAAAAAATACATCATCACCGCAGTCACTTTAGGTGTTATCGCAGCAGCTAGTGCAGGCCTTATTGGTCTCACAAATTTATTCACTGCAAAACAAATCGCACTCAACGAGCAAAAGCGAATTAAAGCGGGAATTGTTGAGATTTTTGCGGATGATGCAGAGATTTTAGAAGAAAAAGCAGTTTCTGATAAGGAACTCAAATATACCAATTATGAATACACACTTAACAAAGGTGTGGCATTTAGAACTACCGGTAGCAACATGTATGGAAAGATTTCAATGCTTGTTGGTTATGGTAAAGGTATTATTCCAGGCGGTTCAGAAACTAGTTACAAATTTGCTGGCATTTATTTGATTACCAACGAACAAACTTACGCATCAACTTTAGTGGAGAATTATGTCACTCCATTAAACAACGATGATATCAATTATGACGATGTGAAATGTGGCGCTACTTATGGTGCAACATTAATCAAAGAAATGATTGAAGAAACTAACAAAATTATGGAAGGAAGAAAGGCAGAGTAATGGCAAGAGAAAAGGGTTACACCAAGAAGAATTTTCTTAAAGGCATTATTATCGAGAATCCATTATTTGTATCTATTCTCGGTACATGTCCAGCTTTAGCGACCACAAAATCTATTGAAGCCGCTATCGGTATGGGTATTCTCTTTACCGTTGTTTTGGTTTGTTCCAACTTACTTGTTTCCTTATTAAGAAAATTAATTCCTGAAGAAATTAGAACCCCAGCGTATATCGTGATCATCGCGACATTCGTTACTATCGTGAAGATGGTCACTAATGCATTCTTACCAGAGTTATATCAAACCTTAGGTGTCTTTATTTCATTAATCGTTGTTAACTGTATTGTTTTAGGACGTGCAGAAGCATATGCGAGTAAGAATAAAGTCTTCGATTCTTTAATTGATGCTTTAGGCATGGGTCTTGGTTATACCTTGGCCCTCATTTCTATGGCGTTCTTTAGAGAAATCTTAGGTACAGGTTGTTTCACATTTGGTAAGGTCTTCACCTTTATCCCAGAAGTCTCTTTGAGAATCATTCCTAAAGGATATGAAATCTCATTATTCCAAACACCAGTTGGTGCATTCATCGTCTTTGGTGTCATCTTAGCAGTCTTAGCATTCATTAAGAACCGCAAAGCGGAATTAAAAGAAAACCTCGCTAGACAAGAACGCATTAAAAAACAACAAGAAGCCGCTGCCGCTTCAGCAGCTGCTAAAGCAAATGCGGAAGGAGGTAATAAATAATGAATATTCTCATTTCATTCTTATTAGCCATTCTTTCTAGCATGTTAATCGATAACGTTGTGTTATCTAGATTCTATGGTATTTGTCCATTCTTAGGTGTTTCTCGTAAAGTGAAATCCTCTTTAGGTATGGGCGTTGCTGTTGTCTTCGTTATCGTTTTAGCAACAGTCATTTGTTGGCCATTATATAACTTCGTATTAGTTCCAGCGGGCATTCCATTCATGGATACTGTTGCCTATATCTTAGTTATTGCCTCATTAGTCCAACTAGTTGGACTCTTCATCAAGAAGTATTCTCCATCATTATATAAATCCTTAGGTATCTACTTACCATTAATCACCACAAACTGTGCGGTTTTAGGTGTCGCTCAAGGTAATACCGATCAAGGATTAAATTTCTTATCTTCTCTTGCTAACGGCATTGGTACTTCGGTTGGTTTCTTATTAATCATTGTGGTCTTTAGTTGTATCAGAGTGAGATTAGAATCTTCTAATGTTCCAAAAGCATTTAAGGGATTACCAATTGCGTTAATTGTCGCAGCGATTATGGCGATTGCCTTTATGGGATTACAAGGATTATTCTCAGGTATTCAACTATGACAAAGGAAGCTTATTTAATCATTGCTATCGTTATTCTAGTTGCCTTATTGGTCACTTTCATTGTGTCCTTTGTTTTATATAGAAAAACACCAGTCCCAAAGGGCTGTGAAAATATTGAAATTAACGAAGAGAATTGTTCTCATTGTTCACACAAAGAATGTTCTCATTTTATTAAGAGAGATGAGGAGTAGTTATATATGGAAATATTGTGGGCTGTTCTTATCTTATTAGGTATCGGATTATTATTGGGTTTAGGCTTAGCAATTGCTGCTAAGGTTTTACACGTTAAAGAAGATGAGAGAATTGACGAAGTCGCTAAGCGACTACCAAACTATAACTGCGGTAGTTGTGGTTATGCTGGATGTAAAGGTTTAGCGGAAGCAATCGTCACTGGTAAAGAAGAAAACTTAAGAAAATGTAAACCGGGCAAGGAAGATGCAAACTTCAAACCTATCATTGAATATTTAGATCAACATCCAAATGAGGATGGTACTAAAGTAAAGGTTCATTTATAAATATGAAAAAGATAGCGTTCATACTTCCATTATTAGCTATCGCATTAACATCTTGTTCGGAAGTTAAGCCTCTCGAAAAGATGGTTTTTTGTTTTGATTCAATTATTGATGTCAAATTATATGATGGAAAAAAGGAATATCTCGATTGGATTAATAACATTTGTTATGAGTATGACGTTGCCACAAATTATTACGCGAAAGGCACTCCTTTAGGTATCTATCAAATCAATAGAACAAACGACGAAATCGAAATCGAACCAGATATCTATGACTTATTAAAGTATGCCTTTGATGTTAAAGACCAAGGCGCAACTTATTTTGACCCAATGTGCGGCTCATTATCTGAAAAATGGAAAGAGTCATTAGCAAAGAAAGAAATTCTTTCTGAAACGGTTATAAATGAGGAATTAGAGAAGAGAAACAATTCATCTTTTGAGTTCTTCGAAGACTATAACATTCAAAGAATTGGTGAAGCCACGATTGACTTAGGTGGCATCGCAAAAGGATACGTTTTACAAAAGGTCTATGAATACCTTAGAGGTCATGGTGTTAATAAATACATTATCAATGGTGGTTTCTCATCTATTCTCCTAGGAGAAAAGAACACAAAAAGTGGCTTATTCACTGTTGGATTAAAGGAAGTTAAAAACGCTTATATCCAAGCAAAGAATTGCTTTATTTCTACATCATCAATTTATCAACAAGGTGTTGAGATTAATGGTGTTACATATTCACACATTATCAATCCAGTAACTGGATCCGCAATTAATGAAAATGATGGTGTCATTGTTATTTCTGATAATGGTGCTTATGGTGATGCAATGTCGACATCACTTATGAATAACACACTTGATGAAATTAAATCAATCGAACAAGAACACAACATAAAGACAATTGTTATTAAAAAGAACAAGATTGTTTATTCCCATAAAGACATTGAGGTCAAATATCATTAATGGATAAAAAGGTCTTGAGAAATGATTTAATACTTATTGGTTCATTGCTAGTTTTAGCAGTCATTTCTCTTGTCCTTGTTTTGACATTAAAAACTAAAAAGAATTTAGTAGCTAAAGTATATGTTCAAAACGAAGTCGTGGAAGTTATCGACTTAAGTAAAAAAGAAGAAAAAGATTACTATGTTCAAGGCTTGAAAGGTCAAGTTCATATTCACACCAAAAATGGTGGTATTGCTATTGTGGAAAGTAACTGCCCTCATCAAGACTGTGTGAACATGGGTTATGTATATGAAACTAACCGCCCAATCATCTGTGCATATAATGCAGTTTATATTGTGATTGAAGGCAAAGCGAATTTTGATGTGGAGATTTAACTATGAAGTGGAACACACATAAAATCGCTTTAATGGGAATATTAACCGCAGGGGCAATCATCATTGCTATCCTTGAATCATTCATTCCAAGTATTGGTATTCCAGGTGTCAAACTTGGCTTAGCAAATATTGTCATTTTGATTATTCTTTATGAAATCGGAATAGTGGAAGCCATCATTGTGGATCTTTTGCGTGTTTTAATGGTTGGTCTCTTAAGAGGAACGATTGTATCTATGGGATTTTTGATGTCCTTAACTGGCGCTGTTTTATCTTTAGGAATAATGATTCTCTTATATTTGGTTGTGAAGAAGTTCTCTATTGTTGGTGTTAGTGTTGTGGGATCAATATTCCACGTTACCGGACAAATACTTATTGCAATGGCATTCTTAGGTACACCATACATAGTATTCTATTTACCAATCATTGCGGTCTCTGCGATTATTACAGGCGTTTTAGTTGGCATAGTTGCACAGCTAATAATTCGTACTGGAGTAATCAAAAAACAAAAAGAAAAATATAAATTTTAACGATAAAATTGTTATAATTTATCTATGTTGAAATCGACCATCGTCTTAACCAATTCAATAGACGAAAGTGAGAAGATTAAATCTCTAGCGAGTTTTAATGAAACCACTTTTGATTTACGTTACATGTCTGCGCTAGAACTCGCAGAATATCTTTTACAATTGTCTGGAATTAGTTATAAAGAAACGTTTGTTAAGAACGATTTAATCGCTGCTGCATTATATACAAAAGTGAGAGAAATCCCTTACTTTGTTTTATTCACCTATAATGATGTTCTTCAACTAGTTACAACGCTTGAAGACTTAAGATATCAGATTGTTGATAATGAAGCGGAAACTATTTTTGCTAAACTCCCAACAGATAAGTTTGTTGCCAAGAATAGTGCGGTCAAACAAGCCTATGAACTACTAGTTAAGTACTTAGAAGAAAACCATTTAATTGATGAAGTTGGAATTATACGTTTAGCCTTAGAAAAAATCAAACCAATCGAAGGCATTGATTTTGTTATTTATGAAAAATCTCACCTCAGACCATTAGAGTTAGCTTTGCTAAATAAGGCTGCAGGTAAGGTCGTTAAAGAAAAACCAATTAACGAAGAAAAGAAAGATTTGAAAATCAAAAGTTATACAAAAGCGTTTGGCCAAACAAATGAAATTGAAGATATTCTCTACTATATCTATAAGAACAATATTCCATTTAATCAATGCTTAATCGCTTCCGCTGAAGAAGCTAACTACTCAAACATTCTTTCTAACTATAGAGACCTACTTAAAGCACCTATTACAATTGGTGTTGGAAAACTTATTACATCAACTGGCTCAGGCAAACTTTTTGCCTTATTGGATGACTGGATGATGAACCATTATCGTTATGAATATTTACTCAAGGTTGTTAGATCCGAATCTTTCGATGTTGAGAAGTTCAAAAAAGATTTAAACCTCGATGGTGATTTAACCGCAATTAATGAAGACCTTGGAAAGAGATATCAAATTTCTTTAGAGTCAGTAACCGAAATAGTGGGACGTCTCAAAGTTCGTTTTGATAATCCTGAAGAGAATCTGAAGAAATATGATGCTTACGAAGAACTCATTAGAAGATATTTCGCTGAGAAGTATCACGAAGATGAATCCAAGAGCAGATATAAATCAATGGGTTACGTTAGAAAGTTCATTGAAATCATTAACTATGGATTAGCTAACTTCATTGAACGCTATGCAGTAATTAGAGATGCGAAAGTGGATGAGAATGCTTTAGGTAAGATTCTCAGAATGCTTTCATTTGAAAAAGATTATGCAATTAAACATGAAGATGTTAGAGATCAACTCTTCGGGCAAAAGATTGCTAGAGAGAAACCGCAACCAGGTTCCTTATACTTCACATCTATCTCAAGAGCGGCCTCTTGTTTACGTAAATACTTATTCATCACAGGCCTTAGTTCTAATAACTATCCAGGTTCAAGTAAAGAAAACCCATTGCTATTAGATAGAGACTATGAACCGTTTGGTGTTAAGGAAGCATCAAATAGAGAAATCAGAAATAACAAAGATAACTACGAATACTTACTTGAGGAAGCCAAGAAACATGATGTTGAGATTCATTTATCATGGGCATCTTATAACTCTGAATCATTAAAGACACAGAACTCTTCAAGCGTAGTATTTGAAACATACAAGAAAGAAAACGGTAAGAATAAAACGCTCGCTGACTTTGACAAAGAATTTAAGAGTGACAAGTATCGTTATATTGAATTCTTCTCCAATAAATTAATGCCTATTTCCTCTATCGGTGAAGCACTTGTAAATAACAAGCCAAATAACTGCATTAAGGATGAAGGAAAAGAAGTAGAAGAACTCCCAGTTAAAGCACTTGATGGAAGACCATTTTCAGCATCCGCAATTACGACATTTGCGAAGTGCCAATACCTTTTCTATTTGCAATATGTTTTAGGTGTTGAACAACCAGAAGATATCGATGTCTTTGAAATCATTCCTGCAAATGAATATGGCACGATGGCGCATGACCTATTGGAACATCTAGATAAAGCAAAAACTAGTGAAGAACAATTCGCTAAAGAAGCACTTGATAGATTTAATGAGTATTTAATTCTCAATCCATCCGATAATGAAGCTTTAGTGGAGGATTGCCGCAATAATTTCTTAAAAATGATGCAAAACGCCTATGAAATGGAAGGAAATGAACTCACTGCATTTAGGGAAAGAGACATTTACTATACACATCCAGATACTGGTTTAACTATCCATGGTTTCCCAGATAAAGTTATCAAAAATACAGATGGCACTTATCGTGTTGTTGATTATAAAACAGGTCGCAAAGTTAAACATAAAGTCGATGATATTCCATCGATGATTCAATGTACTTTATATGCCTACATTTTAGAAAAGAACCGCCACATTAAAGTGACGAGTTTTGAGTATCGCTATCTCAGAAATAAGATGTCTGTTTATAGCACTGATTTTGGTTACACAATGGACATGCATTATGAGAATTTGGAGAGCACACTTAACAACTTGAAATATGCCTTAGAAACAGGCAAGTTTAAAGACCAAGAAAAGAGCGTTTGTAAAGACTGCTACTTTAAGGATGTGTGCAGCAAGAATAAGAGTTAGTTATGGTTAAGAAAAAGGATCAAGACATAATCTCAAGAGAGAAGATAGTTCAGGATATCGACCACAACTATTTTGTGGAGGCATCCGCGGGAAGTGGAAAGACCACATCTCTTGTTTATCGTATGGTCGCATTAATCGAACATGGTGTTTCTGTTGATAAGATTTGTACAATCACATTCACTAAGGCAGCGGCTAACGAATTCTTTGAACGTTTCCAAAAACTTTTATCTATTAGAAGTGGCGATACTCCAGATAGAAGTGATGATTTCTTAGGTGAAAGAACTGATGACACAAAGAAACTATGCCAAGAAGCATTAGCAAATATCGACTTATGTTTCTTAGGAACAATTGATTCCTTCTGCAATATGATTGCTCATGAGATGCCGGCGGAACTTAAGATTCCATCATCTTCGTCAGTCATTTCTAAAGAAGAATACACAAGAGTGGTTCAAGAAGCATACTACGAAATCCTTAAGGACTATGAACATCCACTTCACGATTTAGCTTCTAAGTTTAATAACTTTGTTGATAATCCATTTGATGCCTTTGTTAAAGGTATTGCCGCGGTTAGTGATTTTAGAAACCTTAAAGTTATTTATGATTCATCACTATCGGAAATGAAGTTTGATGATTACTTCGACTACAACGATAAGAAGAATCTATTAGAAATCATGGATAACTTAACTCATCCTGATAACACTGACCTTTACGCTTTCAAAAGCGATGCTGATAAGAAGAGAAGCGATGCAAAAGATGACTTATCCTCTAAGTTTAAGAGTCTTAGCTATGATGTTAAGAATTGGGGAGATAATATCAAGAACCTCAAGTTCGCTCTTAAAGATATTAAAAAAATGGATGGATTTAGTGACAATGCTGAATTCACGTCTATCGCAGACTATTTAGCGGAAAAAGCATCCTCAAGATCTTCATTCAAGTTCAGTGAAGAATTTAATGAAGAAATCGCTAATTACCAAAAGAAGATTAACGAATATACATATTCAATCTATTTCCACTTCGTTTTAAGCGTGTTGGATGAAGTTACCGAATCACTTAGAAAACAAGGAAAGTTCCAATTCTTTGATTTCTTGCTCTATTTAAGAGACGCCTTTAAAGAAAGTGCTTTAGGTGATCGTGTCCTTATTGACCATGTCTTTGAAAGACACGCGTATTTCATGCTTGATGAAAGCCAAGATACAAATCCACTTCAAACAGAAATGTTCTTCTATTTAACCAGCACCAAAAAAGATGCTGATTGGAAGAAGATGGAACCAAAAGAAAAATCATTATTTATCGTTGGTGATCCAAAACAATCTATCTATGGATTTAGAGGCGCTGATGTTAAAGCCTACTTACAAAATAAAAAGATATTTGAAAATAAAAACGAATTACTTGTCCTAACAAGAAACTTTAGAAGCCACGCTTCTTTAAGAGAATGGTTTAATAATTCATTTAATTCAATGCTCAATTATGATACCGAGCCATATAAAGAATTTGCATTAGAACATTTAGATATTCCAATTGATGACGACGATTTCACTAAATCAATCCCTTATGGTGAAAGTGATATCTTAGAAGGCGCATATCGTTATGTCGTTAACGCAAGTGGTAGAACACCAACAGATTGTTCAGAAGTCGCTAAACTCATTATCGACATCATGAATAATAAAAAGATTTATCGTGCTAGATTTAATCCATCAACAAAGAAGATGGAAGCTTATAAAGATGATGTTCAATTTAGTGATTTCTTAATTGTTCCATTCTCCTCAAATATGGCAAAACTTATTGATGCCTTCGATAAGTACTGCATCCCAATGGTGGTTGAAGGAAAGATGGTGTTTGATTCTGCTGAATCATTTAATGCTGTCTTAGACTTGCTCTATTTACTCAAAGAACCAACCAACAAAGCAGCACTTAACAAAGTTATCTATTCCGATTTATTTAAACTTAATGATTCCGATGTCATCCAAATGATTAATGATGGATTTGATTTAGATATTTCAAATAGTAATATTTCTGAAATCAAATTCACAAAGGATGAACACAAGAACCTTATTAATAAATTGCATAGGATTTATGAAAAGACTTTAGCCATGTCATTTAGTTCCACAATGCAGTTCATTTTAAATGACAAAGAATTAAATATCTTTAGTAATGTTACCTCTAAGGATATGGAATACATTTTCTATCTAATTGAGAAAGTTAAAGAAGGAGAAGAAAATGGTTCAATATCTTCTTTAGAACAATTCAAAAACTATGTCGCTTTATTCCTTGATAGTGGTGATGAACAAAGAACACTTAGATTCTCTGATAAAGTTAATCGTGTAAAGATTGCTAACTTACATAAGGTTAAAGGCTTACAAGCACCTATCGTTATTTTGGCGAGACCAAATGACAAAGAACATTCCTTGTCTCAATACATTGATTACACATCTGATACCCCATCAATCAAATTCTCTAAGATCGAAGCGGGTGGAGACGTTCATATTACATATGCACAAACTAGTTCATTTGATGATGAAATGCCTAAGTGGGAAGCAAGTTCAAAAGCCGAACATGATCGTTTAGCTTATGTTGGTGCAACTCGTGCGGAAAGCGCGCTGATTGTTTGTGAGAATAATGGCGAGAAACTCGGCTATTGGAAAGAGCTTGCTGAGCGCATCAATAGCGAAAGAACACTTCCTATTCCAAGTGTGGATGAAATCTTGCCTGACTATGATTCAGTATCTTTGGGCGAATATCATATCAATGAAAAATCTCACGATCAATCGTTTGAATATATCTCACCAAGCCAATCTAGAAGTAACTCTAGAAACACAAACAAAGATGAGATTGATGACTCAGCATATGAACCACAAGAAGATAAGTCAGATTCCACGGTTAAAGGTACTATTGTCCATAGACTTATGGAGTGCATTATCTCTTCAAAGAACACCTATAACATCGAAGATTTAATCAAAACCATCTTATCCGACTATGGATATAGCAAAGAATACGAAGAAATGCTTCATAACGTCGCATCTAAGATACTTAATGGTGGATTCGAACAAGTTAATTCATCTTTAAATAAAGATGTCTTAAAAACCTTATTAAGTGCGAAAAAGGTGTGGTGTGAAGTTCCATTCTCTTATCAAAGTAAAGAAGGGAATGTGGTAAGCGGTATTATCGACTGTATGTATCTCGATGATAGTGGCTATCACATCATTGACTATAAGACTAATGAAGAAAGAGACGTCTCAGTTCTTGAGAAACATTACGAAGGTCAATTAAAGCATTACAAGTTTGCTTTAAAGAAAATGGGAGTCGAAGCGGACGCCCATATTTATCACATAGATTTATAAAATAAAAACCGGGGGTTAATTCCTCGGTTATTTATTATTAGCAATTTCTAATAAGTTCTCGTATAAGGCTAATCTTGTTAATAATCCCACACCACCTGGAACTGGTGTTTGAATTCTTACTGGAAGCTCTGGAAGTGCGTCGCCATGTAGCCCGGTTTCATCTCTAGAGATACCGACATCGATAACGACTGCATCTTTCTTATATTTGAATCTATTATCTAAGAAATGTTGTTTTCCAATCGCCACGACGATGATGTCTGCGTTTTCAATATAGCGAGACATATCTTCAAATGTAGTTTTACTATGTAAGACTGTGACATTCGCGCTTTCTTTTAATAAGATTCTCGCCATCGGTTTACCAACGATATTACTTCTACCTAAGATAACTGCATTCTTACCGAGGATTTGGATACCTTCGGATTTGAGATAATTGAGAATACCTTTAGGTGTACATGGTAATAAAGAACTTAATGGGTGGAAACCATCGACATCTTTCTTTGGTGAAACTGCGAGTTTAATGGTTTCTTCATTAATTTGTTTGGGAAGTGGCATTTGGACGATAAATCCATCGTGGATATCATCGTTATTTAATTGATCAATGACCTTTAATAATTCTTCCTGGGAAATATCTAAAGGAAGTTTGATGAGTTCTGCTTCCACGCCTAATTCAGCAGCATCTTTTAATTTGCCTTTGACATAGGCATTGCTACCGGCATCTTCGTTGACTTGGACAATAGCAATAGAAGGTTTCCTTTCCATTTTGGAAACCAACTCTTTAATTTCTTCTTTTCTTTGTTTTACGTATTCTTTAACTGTCATATTCAATTGTAGGAATTCTTCCCTCATAGTGTCTGATTTTAATTCCAGCGAGTATAAGCATTCTTAAGGAAGCTTGTGTCTCGGTAGTATTTTCATATTTGTTAGAAATATAGACTACTTCTTTAATGCCTGTTTGAATGATAGCTTTAGTACATTCATTACAGGGGAATAACGTGACATAAACTGTACAACCTTTTAAAGCGGATGTGCCATTTCTCGTATTCAAAATAGCGTTGAATTCCGCGTGACAAACATAGAGGTATTTACTGTCTAATCCTGTTCCTTTATTCCAGGATAGTTTGCTTTCATCACAGCCCATTGGCATGCCGTTATAGCCAATAGAAACAACCTTTTTGTTTTCGTCAACAATACACGCTCCCACTTTGGTGTTGGGATCTTTACTACGCATCGCGGAGAGCACGGCGATACCCATAAAATATTCATCCCAGGAAATGTTACTTTTAATCATATTAAAA
>JAEESX010000001.1 GCA_016290145.1 Caryophanales bacterium | reverse complement strand
AGAAAAGAATTCGGCAGCGACATCGACGCTGCTTGTGGACAATTAAAAGCGAAAAGTGAGGGAAACTTATGACACCAAAGAAGTACTTATATGGGCGTTACGCCACAAAGACTGATATCGGTAAAGTTCGTATGAACAATGAAGATAGAGTTACAGCCTTAACTAATAGTAGAGGCAATATTTTACTCGTTGTTTGCGATGGTATGGGTGGAGCCAACAAAGGTGATTTAGCATCCACAACCGCGGTTGAAGTTATTACTCAAGCTTTCCAAGAAAAAGACAAATTTGTGAACAAGTTTTTCGCTAAGAGTTGGGTCAGCAGTGTGATTAGAAAAGCCAACTCTGAAATATTCTCTCAAGCAAGCCATAACCAAAAATACCAAGGTATGGGTACTACAATTACATTAGTGTTAATCGTGAATGATTATATGGTTGTGGCACAAGCCGGTGACTCTAGAGCCTATTCTTATAGAAATAGAAACTTAGAGCAAATCACCGAAGACCAAACTTATGTCCAATATCTCTATCGTATTGGTGAAATCACCAAAGAAGAGATTGAAACTCACCCAAAGCGTCACGTTTTAATGAACGCTTTAGGTATTTATCCAAGCTTAGACTTAGATATCAAAGTTCGTCCTTACTTAGGAGATGCCATCTTAGTTTGTAGTGATGGCTTATATAACAATGTTCCTTATAAGGATCTTCTCTCCATCATGAAGGGTAGTGATACACCAGATCAAAAAGTTAATGAACTCGTTTCTTTAGCTAATGCTAATGGTGGATCAGATAATATCGCAGTTGCGATTTGGGAGGCTCAAGAATAATGCCACTTAAAATTGGTTCTCTTGTTGAAAACCGCTATCGTGTGACTGCGCGTATAGGCCATGGTGGCATGGCGGAAGTTTATGAAGGCAACGATATTATCGGTAAGAAAACCGTTGCTATTAAACTCATCCGTAAGGACGTCATGGAAAACCCAGTCAACTTGATACGTTTCCAAAATGAAGCGACAATTGCCGCATCTTTAAATCACCCTAACATAGTTAAGGTTTATAACCATGGAACCGTTGATGGTGTTCCATATATTGCTAATGAATTTATTAAAGGTCAAAACTTGAAACAAGTTTTAGACTTCCGTTCCGCTGTTCCTGTGGAAGAAGCAGTGGATTATATGATTCAACTTGCCTCTGCGCTTGACTACGCGCATAGACACGGAATCGTTCATCGTGACGTGAAACCGGACAACTTATATGTCATGGGTGACGGCACAATTAAATTAGGTGACTTTGGTATCGCTCAAGCCGATTCCAGTTCCCAACTTACAAGTAAAGACAGTGAAATCGTTGGTTCAGTTCATTACTTAGCGCCAGAAATTACTTCTGGTAAACCAGCGACAGGACAATCAGATATTTATAGTGCTGGTGTCACATTCTTTGAACTTATTACAGGACACGTTCCTTACATCAAGAATAGCGCAATTGATATTGCGGTGGCACACGTTAAAGAGAAGTTCCCTTCTCCAAAGAAATATCTACCTAACTGTCCAAAAGAAATTGAACGCATTATCTTTAAGTGCGTGAAAAAGAATCCTAAAGAACGCTACGCAACCGCTTTAGAATTACATGATGATTTAGTGGCGTTAAAAGGCGAAAAAGGATTAAAAGAAAAGAAGGGCTTCTTCAGAAGATTATTCGGATTTAAATAATGAGAGGTCGTATTGTTTCATCTAGTTGTGGTGTTTATTCCATCGATGTTGATGGAGTGATTTATAATGCCCCTGCTAGAGGATTATTTAGAAATAGGGGAGTGAAACCAACAGTCGGTGATGATGTGGAAATTAGCGAAGAACAATTCGTTATTCAACAAGTCTATGACAGAGTTAGTTTTTTAAAGCGTCCTCCTATTGCTAACATCGATCAAATGCTCATTGTCGAGTCTTTAAAAGAACCAGAATTCTCATATTTACTAGCGTTCAAATATTTAACCTATGCAAATATGAATGGTATCAATGCGAAAATCATCCTCACAAAATCCGATAAAGAGGAAGATAAAAATCTCATTGAGGAAATCATTAAAAACTTCAAAATGATGAATATTGAAACCTTTGTGGTGAGTAATAAAACCATGGAAGGTTTAGAAGAAGTGAAGAAGTTATTTGCTAATCACGTCACATGTCTAATTGGACAAAGTGGTGTTGGTAAATCTTCACTCATCAATAGCATCGATAAAGACTTTGAAAGAAAGGTCGGCGAATACTCCTATGCCTTAGGTCGTGGTAAGCACCAAACCAAAGAAGTCGTCTTGCTTCCTTATGAAGGCGGATATATCGCTGATACTCCCGGTTTCTCTTCCTTAGAACTTGACCTATATAAGGAAGATTTAGCGCAGTTTTACCCAGGATTTAATGATTTATATACAAAATGCTACTTCTCAAACTGCTTGCATATTACTGAGAAGCAATGCTTAGTTAAGGAACAATTTGAGAATGGAACATATCCAAAAATTGCTTATGAATGTTATCTAAAATTATCTGAACAAGCTATATATAGAACAAAGAGGTATGAAAGATGAAAAAACTTATTGTTGCCCCCTCAATTTTGAGTGCTGATTTCAATTATTTAAAACAAGAAATCGAGACAGTCGAGAAGGCTGGTGCGGAATGGTTACACTTTGATGTTATGGATGGACACTTCGTTCCAAACATCTCATTTGGTATCCCAGTTTTAAAGTGCATCGCTAAATCTCACAACATGGTTAACGATGTTCATATCATGATTTCAGAACCTTTAAAATACGCTGCTGAATTCATCAAATCTGGCGCTGAATATTTAACCTTCCATTATGAAGCTTGTAAAAACGATAAAGAAGTCCAAGAAGTCATCGACATCATTCATCAAAATGGTGGTAAAGCTGGTTTATCCATCAAACCAAAAACCGACGTTAAAGTCTTAGATAAATTCTTACCTAACTTAGATTTAGTTTTAGTGATGTCTGTTGAACCAGGATTCGGTGGACAATCATTTATGTACGATGCTCTTGCAAAGATTAAATACCTTAGAGACGTTATTGATGCCAAAGAATATAACTGCTTAATCGAAGTTGATGGTGGCATCAACCAAGAAACCGGTAGATTATGCACTGACAATGGCGTTGATGTTCTCGTTGCCGGTAGTTACTTATTTGGTAAAGAAGACGTTAAAGAACGCATTGAAGGATTAAAGAATGCCTAGTATCCATTACGCTTGGTTTATCGGACTAGCTGCGGGATCCATTCTTCTATTTATTTCCTATATCTTCCTATCTACTTTTAACTATAAAAAGAGATTTATGAATAAATACGATCTCCGCAATTGTTTTCCTTATGAATTCAATTTTGAATCTAAACTAACAGACAACCTTTTAGGTAATGTTGCTCTAATAGCATCTATGTTTCTTTCTATGGGTTTGTTTACCTTAGGTTTAGCATTTTATCAAAATAATGGCTATATCATCGCTGGTACAATTGCAGGTATTGTTTATTCCATCCTTGTTTTAGCGATTAACTTTACTCCACTTAAAACATTAAGATTCCATTTCGTGATGATGGTAATTCTTTTTGTCGCGGCATTCTTTACACCTATGGCGTTAGGTTTAACTTCATTTAGCATTTATCAAACCACAAAGCAGATATATCCAATTGTTCTTATGGTTATATGCTTTATCATAGGCTTACTCATGTTTGTCATTATCATGAATCCAAAACTCTCATTTAATATAAAGATGAAAGTAGCGGTTGATGAACAAGGTAATGAAAAATATGTAAGACCAGACTTCATTACAGTGGCTTTCACTGAGTGGATGATGGTGCTTCTACTTCCAGTAAGCCAGATCTTATATTGCTTATTAATAATTGCCTTATCAATCTAAATTAGGTACAAAAAAACAACCGTCAACCGGTTGCTTTTTTATTTACAGGAATAATCCTTATCTCTCTTTATATTGTTTGTTGAGACTGCGATAGGCTCTGGTGGACATGCGAACGCGCATTTCTTTTCCATCGACCACAACAGTTCTGGTTTGGAGATTGCAGTTCCATCTACGTCTTGTAGCTCTTAATGAGTGAGAACGGTTGTTACCGCTAACTGGTCCTTTTCCTGTAACTGGGCATACTCTTGACATATCGTAGTCCTCCTAATTCACTTTGAAAATCTTACCACAAGGTAAAGATTGTTGCAACAAGGATTTATAAAATATTTTTCAAAAGAAAAGTTCCAGGATTTTTCCCGGAACTAATGATCATTTTTAATCCGATTATAATTTAACCTGCGGATATCTTTCTTTGAACTCTTCTTTGCTCAAGCGATTCTTGCAATTTGCAATCATCACTTTGTAAAGAATTCCCTTCTTATCAAACATTAAGTATCTGCAGTGTCCTTGTCTGGTATAGAAACAAACCATCTTTTTCTTCATGGATTGTTCTTCATCGATATAAACTACATCGCTGTAATTATAGACAAGTTTTTGAGTGCCCTTATGAACAACCACATAACTCTTCTCAACTTCGTAATAACTTCCGAGTAATGCGGCCACAATTAGGAACACTGAGATGCCTACCCAAACCGCAATTACGGCCCATGGATGCCATGACCATGTAGAAACTGGTTTTAAGAACATTTGAAATGTGAAACCAAAAATAACGCCTGCGCCTAACACAATAACGATGAGAAGAATCAATAATAAACGCCAAGCGGCAACTCTTACTTTCATGGTAAATATCATATAACTTTGTAAACATTTGAAAAAGAGGATTGTTTTTCATACCCATATACGCGTGTGCTTGCTATAATGATAAAGGCAAAAGGAGATTTAACTATGTCTAAAAAAGTAGTAGCCATGATTCTTGCTGGTGGCAAAGGTACTAGACTAGAAGCTTTAACAAAGAAAACTGCTAAGCCTGCCGTATCTTTCGCAGCAAAGTATCGCATTATCGATTTTCCACTTAGCAACTGCGCAAATAGTGGAATCAATACCGTTGGTGTTTTAACACAATATGAATCCACTGATCTTGATGCCTATGTCGGCAATGGTGAGAAGTGGGGCTTAAATGGTGTTCACGCCTTATTAACTTCGTTAGCTCCAAGACAAACTGAAGAAGGTGCTAACTGGTATAAAGGAACAGCGGACGCTATTACTCAAAACCTTGATTTCCTTGATGAAAATGATCCAGAGTACGTTTTAATACTCTCTGGTGACCATATTTATAAAACCTTATACAACGATATGATTGATCTTCACATCGACACTGAAGCCGATGCGACAATTTCCGTTATCGAAGTTGATCCAAAAGAAGCTAGCCGTTTCGGTATTATGGCCGTGGATAAAAATGACCGTATCGTTGAATTCCAAGAAAAACCAAAACAACCAAAGAGCAATCTCGCATCTATGGGTGTTTACGTGTTCACATGGAAAGTTCTCCGCAAGTACTTAGTGGAAGATGCTGCTAATCCAAAATCAGACCATGACTTTGGTAATAACATCATTCCAAAGATGCTAAACGATGGCTTAAAGATGCAAGCTTATAGATTCAAAGGCTATTGGAGAGACGTCGGTACCTTAGCCTCATTACATCAAGCAAATATGGATATCGCTTTAGATGACCGTATGCTTGACTTATACGAATCTGATAGAACCACAAGAATTTATACACAAGACACATATAGTGTTCCTCAATATATTGGTCCAGAAGGATCCATTAAAAGAAGTATCGCAAACCAAGGTGCAATCATCTTAGGAAGTTGTGACTCCTGTGTCATTTCTTCTGATGCAGTTATTGAAGAAGGCGCAGTGTGTACAAGATGCGTCATCATGAGAGGCGCGCGTGTCAAAGTGGGCGCACAAGTGAATAACGCGATTATCGCACCTGATGTGGTAATCGAATCTAACGAAAAGATTAATCTTAACAGCGATGAGATCGTCCTCATTAGCAATGGAGGTAAATAATCATGAGTAAGATTTTAGGTATTTGTAATTTACATGACACTCCAAGCATGGGACAACTTACCAAGACAAGACCTCTTGGTTCCTTATCATTCTTAGGCCGTTATGGCTTAATGGACTTTACATTAAGTAACTTCTCAAACTCTGAGATCGATAGAATGGTGATTCTTGCTGAGAACAATATCTCCGCAGTGAGAAACCATACATTAGAAGGTAACATTTGGATTAATAATACAAGAACCGGATTCTTAAGAATCTTATTAAATGAAAACCTTCTTGACGCTCCAAAGTTCAACACTGATATTGCAAACATTAAAGAGCATTATTCAATTATCGAAGATAATAATCCTGATTATATTATTCTTTCCCCAACATTCTTCTTAATGGCGTTCGATTATAGAAAACTCATTGAATATCATGAAGAAAGTGGTGCGGAAATCACCTGTGTCTACACAAAGACAACACGTGGTAATAAAGATTATTTAAACTGCGACTCATTAGAAATCGCAAAGAATAATGTCATCACCCATTCCAAAGCTAATATGGGCGATGAAAAGAAACAAAATATTTCATTAGAAACATTCATCTTCACCCGTGCCGCATTTGATAAAATTCTCGCTTTAAGCGATAGAGTCTCATCTATGTATGGCTTCAGAAAGATGATTAGCTATGCTATTAACCATCACCGTATTCCAGTGCACGCATTTGAATTTGATGGTTATGTGGTCCCAATTCTTTCCAGCTACGACTATGTCGACAGATCCTTCGAATTATTAAAATATGAGAATCGTCAAAAGTTGTTCTTACCTGATTGGCCAATTTATACAACCACCCACAATACACCTCCAGCACTTTATGGTCCAAAAGCGGATGTCCAAAACTCATTCGTCGCCAATGGTGCAATCATTAAAGGTAAAGTGGAAAACTGTATTATTTCTCGTGACGTTGTCGTTGAAGAAGGCGCAGAACTCAAAAACTGTATCTTGTTCACTCAATCCTATGTTGGTAAAAACGCCAAGATGGAAAACGTCTTATTAGAGAAGAAAGCTAGTGTCAGTGAAGTGAAGAAACTTGCTGGTACCAAAGAAAAAATTCTCGTTATCAAACAAGGAGAAAAAGTGTAATGAAAATTGCCATGGTAGCTAGCGAGTGTAGACCATTTTGTAAAACTGGTGGTCTCGCTGACGTTGTTTATTCCCTTTCTAAAGAACTTACTGTGATTGGTGAAGAAGTAATGGTAATCTTGCCATTCTACCAATCCATTAAAAATACAATTAAAACTCCAGTTAAATTAGTCGATTCTTTTGTCGTTAATATGTCTTGGAGACATCACGAGGCAAAGGTTTATTGCACTTATGCAGATGGAATTACATTCTACTTTGTCGAACACTGGTATTTCGAACGCAATCACCTTTATGGTGATGGCGATGATGGAGAAAGATTTGCTTTCTTCACATTAGCAGCGAGAGAGTTCTTAGCAAGACAAAAGAAAGTTCCTAATATCGTACACGTACATGACTGGCAAGCAGGCATGCTCCCATGCTTATGTAAAGTCGATGATTGGTATCGCCCAGGATTTAGCAAGACTCAATTTGTCATGACTATTCATAATCCAGCATTCCAAGGAATGCTTGATAGAGATGCCTTAGGCGATTTATATAACTTACCATTATCTTTATTCGATGATGGAAAAGTGAGACTTATGGATAGAGTGTCCACTCTTAAAGCGGGCATCGTCTTCGCAGATAAAATCACAACAGTCTCCCCAACTCATAGACAAGAATTATTAACTCCAGAAGGTGGCATGCATCTTGATGGTGTTCTTAATCTTAGAGAATGGGATTTCTGCGGCATCTTAAATGGTATTGATTACTTAGAGTTCGACCCTGAACATGATCAATACATCGCCGCGCCTTATGGACCAACAAACTTCTGGTCTAAGAAGAAACTTAATAAGGCTGCATTATTTAAAGAATTAAATATCAACGATTATGATAGACCTTTATATTCCATAGTCAGTAGACTTACATGGCAAAAAGGTTTAGACATCTTATTCCCAGCAATGGAAGAACTCCTTAATCGCGGATGTAACATTATCGTCCTTGGTAGTGGTGAAAGACAATACGAGCTCAAGCTCGAAGAGTTAAGAAGTAGATATCCAAACAACATGGCTATCTATATCGGCTATAACGATGCGCTTGCGCATAGAATCTACGCCGCTAGTGACTTCTTCATGATGCCATCATTATTCGAACCATGTGGTTTAGGACAAATGATCGCTCAAAGATATGGCACATTACCAATCGTTAGAAGAACTGGTGGATTAAAGGATAGTGTCATCAACTTCGACAGTGGTAATGAAAATACCGCGAACGGCTTCGGATTTGATAACTATCATCCAGACGATATGAAATATACCTGTATCTATGCATACGATACATGGTTCAATAAACCACTCATTAAGAAATTAATGAAGAACGCAATTACCACAGATAATTCCTGGGCTAAGTCCGCAGCGAACTATCTTGGTGTCTACAAAGAATTAGTAAATAGAAAGTAACTTGAGGTTAGCTTATGGGCTACGATTATAAAAATATAGAGAAAAAATGGCAAAAATATTGGGAAGAACATCAGACTTTTAAGACTGATGTTTGGGATTTTTCTAAACCCAAATTTTATGCCCTTGATATGTTCCCATATCCTTCAGGTGTAGGCCTACACGCAGGTCACCCAGAGGGATATACCGCAACGGATATCGTATCACGTATGAAAAGGATGCAAGGATATAACGTCCTTCACCCAATGGGATATGACTCCTTTGGTTTGCCTGCAGAACAATATGCGATTCAAACAGGTAACCATCCAGAAGGTTTTACTAAGAAAAATATTGAAACCTTCACTCATCAATTAAAAGAACTCGGCTTTGACTATGACTGGGATAAAGTGATTTCCACAAGTGATCCAAGTTTCTATAAATGGACACAATGGATTTTTAAAGGCCTATTCCTTGATGGTTATGCCAAATACATTGATATGCCAGTTAACTGGTGTGAAGAACTCGGTACCGTCTTATCAAATGACGAAGTCATTGATGGTAAGAGTGAAAGAGGTGGATACCCAGTTATCCGTAAGAATCTAAAACAATGGGTTATTGACCAAGCACAATTTGGTGAAGAATTATTAGAAGGTCTCGATAGAATTGATTGGCCGGAATCTACAAAAGAAATCCAAAGAAACTGGATTGGTAAATCAATCGGTGCTTTAGTGGATTTCAAAGTCGCTGATAGTGATGAAAAGTTCACAGTCTTTACTACAAGATGTGACACACTTTTCGGTGCGACATACTGCGTGCTTGCTCCTGAGCACGAACTCGTGAAGAAAATTGCTAGCAAGGAACAACTTCCTGCAGTGAATAAATATATTGAAGAAGCCGCAAGAAAGAGTGAACTTGAAAGAACTTCTTTAAATAAAGAAAAGACTGGTGTCTTCACTGGCGCATACGCAATTAATCCTGCAAATGGCAAAAAGATCCCAATCTATATTTCTGACTATGTCCTTTCTACCTATGGTACTGGCGCAATTATGGCGGTCCCAGCCCATGATAGCAGAGACTATGCTTTCGCGAAGAAATTCGGTTTAGATATTATCCAAGTCTTAGAAGGTGGAGATATTTCTAAAGAAGCATATGAAGATGATGGTCTTCACATAAACTCCGAATTCCTTAACGGACTTAATAAAGAAGATGCAATTAATAAGATGCTCGAATTCTTAAAAGAAAAAGGCATCGGTGAAAAGAAAATAAATTATAAATTTAGAGAATGGATTTTTGCCCGTCAAAGATATTGGGGCGAACCAGTTCCTGTCGTCCATATGGAAGACGGAACCATCCATGCTTTAGATGATAAAGAATTACCATTAGTCTTACCTGTCCTTGATGATTACAAGGGCCATAACGGCAAGGCTCCGCTTGAAAATGCTTCCGAATGGAAGAAATATCAACTTAATGGTAAAAACGGCTTAAGAGAGACATCTACAATGCCTGGTAGTGCAGGTAGTAGCTGGTACTTCTTAAGATATGTTGATCCAACAAATGAAAATACATTCTGTGATAAGAAACTTGCTGACCACTGGTTACCTGTCGACTTATATATCGGTGGACCAGAACACGCAGTCGGTCACTTAATCTATTCCCGTATTTGGACCAAATATCTTTATAAGAAAGGCTATATTTCCTTTGATGAACCATTCAAGAAACTCGTTCACCAAGGAATGATTTTGGGTGCCAACGGCATTAAGATGGGCAAGAGATTCCCAGAATATGTTGTTAACCCAAGTGATATCGTTCGCGATTATGGCGCAGATACATTACGCTTATACGAAATGTTCATGGGCCCACTTGAAGCGAGCAAACCATGGAGTGAACAAGGCGTGGAAGGCGCTCATAGATTCTTAGAAAGAGTCTGGAGAGCAATCCTTGAAAGTGATTTCATCACCGATAGTGAAGTTCCAGAACTCGATTTGGTTTATAACCAAACAGTGAAGAAAGTTAGCGAAGATTACGAAATTCTCGCTTTCAATACAGCGATTAGCCAAATGATGATTTTCATTAATGAAGTCTACCGTGTCGGCAAACTTCCAAAAAAATACGCAGAAGGCTTCGTCAAACTCATCTCCTGTATCACACCTCATATCGGTGAAGAGATGTGGGAAAAACTCGGACACAATAACACAATCGCCTTTGAATCTTGGCCAACATTTGATCCAAACAAACTCGAAGCCAATACAGTGAAGATTGCTGTTAGTGTGAACGGTAAATTAAGAGCAACAATTGAGATTGAAAAAGATAGTGATGATGAAAAAGTAAAAGAAATCGCCCTTTCTCAAGAGAACGTCATCAAATTCGTGGAAGGTCACGAAATTAAAAAAATCATTGTTGTTAAAAACAAAATTGTTAATATAGTAGTTGCTTAGTTTAAATAGCACGATACCCATTTGGGATTGTAGCGGAGGTAAATATGAACTTATGCATTGATGTGGGTAATACCACAATTGGAGTGGCGTTCTTCAAAGAAGAACAGTTGCTCAAGAGACTGTCCTATACAGTCGACACAAAGAAAACAAGTGACGAATATACATCCGTCATTAGAAGAACACTCAAGGATATTTCTTTGGATGCGAGTGAAATAGACCGCATTATCTTTTCCAGTGTCGTTCCTAGCGTGAATGATGAACTCATCTCCGCAGTGAAAGCCATCTTTAATAAGGAACCATTACTCATTGCTCCAGGTGTTAAAACCGGACTTCCAGTGAGAGTGGATAACCCAAGTGAAGTTGGTAATGATTTAATTGCCGTTATGGTTGGTGCAAAAGAAAAGTATGGTTATCCATGTTTAATCACCGACTTAGGCACTGCCACAAAAGTATTACTTATCGATAATAGTGGTGCTTTCGTGAGCTGTATGATTATGCCCGGTTTAGCGTTAAGCGTTTCCGCATTAACAAACCGCGCAGCATTATTACATGAGATCTCAATTAAGACTCCAAAAACAGTAATGGCCAAGAATACCACAGATGCAATTAATGCCGGTGTCACATATGGACACGCCGACATGATTGATGGCATTATTGACCGCTACGAAAAGGAACTTGGTTATAAGTGCAAGCACGTCTTAACAGGTGGTAGTGCAATCTTTATTAAAGACATTTTGAAACATGAATTTACTTACGATGAAACCCTTTGCTTAGAAGGTCTCAATCGTATCTTGATTAGAAACGAGGACAAGTAATTATGGAAAAGAAAAAGGAAAATCCATTAAGAAATAAACGTGTTACCGACATAGCATTTGCCGGTATCATTCTCGCTATTATGGCGATATTAAACTTTGTACCTAATGTGGGTTATATCAAAATCATCCCAGGTACATTCGAAATTACAATCATTCACATCTTTGTAATTATCTTTGCATGGCTCTTAGGTTGGAAGGCCGGCTTGCTTTCAGGTCTTGCCTTTGGTGTCTTCTGCTGGGCTAACGCATTTATTGTTGGTAACGTTGCATTCCAAAATCCATTGGTCTCGGTTTTACCACGTATCTTCTTTGGCTTTATCACTGGTTTAGCCTTTGACTTAACACGTTTAATCAAAAAGCCAAAACTCAGATATGGCATTGATGTCGCCCTCTGTGTAGTGGTGACAGCAATCCACACATTATCAGTCTTATTAATGTTATATGTTGCCTTTAACCAAGAAACAGTCTTTGAAACATATATGAAGACAATGTTTGCTTCTATGGCTATCAACTTCCCTGTTGAACTTGCCGCTGCTGCAGTTATCTCTCCACTCGTGATTCTTGGCTTAGACAAGGCATTCCCACAATATCAAGCTATCTATCACGGCACAGTGAAAAGAAAAGCAAAAGAGACACTTTATGATGTAATAACTAAGCAATACCACGATGATTTACTCAAAAACCTCGGTGAATTTGTAGCTATTAATTCTGTCTATGACGAAGAAACAGTCAGTAAAGAAAATCCATTTGGACAAGGTGTTACAAATGCTTTAACATATATCGCCAATCTCGCACAAGACGATGGCTTTGAAGTGAGAAACTATGCAAATAAAGTTGTCGAAATTATTTGTGGCGAAGGTAAAAACATTACCATCTTGGCACACGCTGACGTCGTCCCTGCTGGAACAGGATGGGATCAAGAACCATTCCAAATGGTCGACCGTGGTGACAGATTAACAGGCCGTGGTGTCGCTGATGATAAAGGCCCATTACTCGCTGCTTATTACGCAATGAAAGCAGTTAGAGATAACCACCTTCAAGGTGACTATCAAATTAGATTTATCGTTGGTGGAAATGAAGAAAGCGGATCCGCTGGCGTGGAATATTATTTCCAAAAATTAAAGAAACCACAACCAGACTTTGGTTTCTCCCCAGATGCTGAATATCCTTTAATCTTTGCGGAAAAAGGTATTATCAACTTTGAGGTTAAAAAGAAACTCGTTTTAAAACATGTCCATTCCATCCATGGTGGTGTGGCAAGTAACTCAGTTATTGAGAAGTGTGATGTCGTTATGGACTATGATCCAGAATTCATTACTTATTTAACTGACCACGATTACAAAACCACAAGTTTACGTGATGGTGATTTAGTCACTGTTACATTCCATGGCGTGGCCGCTCACGGTTCAACTCCAGAGTTAGGTTCTAACGCTGGTATGGCCGCAATTAAAGCGCTCGCTAAATTCTATACAAATAAAGATTTATTACATCTCTATGGTTGCTATGGTAATTTACAAGGCTATGGTCTTGAAGCCTACGCCAATAGTGATGAAATGGGTCACAACACATTAAACGTTGGTATTATCGACTGGGATGAAAACGGCGAATTCAAGATGATCGTCAACTTCCGTTATGTTGATAGATGCCACGTTGATGAAGCACAATACAACATTAAGGAACACAGCAAACCATTCTCTGTTGATTTCTTAAGTGAATCCAAACTTCTCTTCTATCCAAAAGAATCCGTATTAGTACAAACACTTTTAGAAGCCTATCAAAAAGAAACAGGCGACTATAAGTCTGCTCCTAAAGCAATCGGTGGCGGTACTTACGCTAAAGAAGCTGATAATGTTATCGCTTTCGGTGCGGAATTCCCAGGATGGAATAGCTATATGCACTCCCCAGGAGAACAAGTCAAGAAAGCGGATTTATTTAAATCAATTAGCATTTATGCTAAAGCAATCGTTGACTTGGGAAAGAAATTAGAGGAAAGAAATGAGAACTAAGTTTAAAGCTTGGACAGTCCCATATATTGAAGAACATAAAGAAGTAATGTTTGATGAAGAACAACTTCTTAACTTTGATAAACCATATTATTTAGAAATCGGTTCTGGTAAAGGACAATTCTTAGTGGATATGGCTAAGAAGTTCCCAGACAAGTTTTTCGTTGGCATTGAACGCAACGTCACTTGCTGTGGTTTTACCGCGAAAAAACTAGTGGAAGAAGAACTTCAAAACGCAAAGTTAATGTTCTTAAATGCTGAATTATTAATGGATAAAATCGCGGATAATTCTATTGAAGCAATCTTCCTTAACTTCTCTGACCCATGGCCAAAGAAGAGACATCATAAAAGAAGATTAACCGCGGATAGTTATTTAAAGAACTATTATCGTGTTCTAAAGAAAGGCGGAAGGCTCATTATCAAAACTGATAATGTCGACTTATTTGCCTTCACTTTAGAGAACTTAGAAAACTCATTATTCAAATTAGTTTCTAAAACTGATGATTATCAAGACTATGATCCTTTTGACACAATGACAGAATATGAAAAGTCATTCCGTGATGAAGGAGTCCCAATTCATAGAATTGTTTTGGAGAAATAAGATGAAAGATTACGGTATATTTTATTCTTATAAAGATAAAGGTGATTCATTAGTTATCGTTTTTGATACCGATAAAGAATTTATCGATGAGAAAGTTAATGGAAGAGTCCATATCTATTACGATAATGACATAGTCATTGGTTATAAGATTGATTCCATTAAAGAATTCTTAAAGATTAAAAATGGTGGTGAGAAAATCTTCTTCCCTAATGCTGTATTTATCGATGTTATTAATTCCATTTTGATCAATGCAAAATGTGAACCACTTGAACCACGTGATAATTCCGGTTATTTCATCGGACAAGTCAAAGATATCAAAGAAGATAAAATTATCGTTTCATTAGGTAGCAAAGATATTAATGCGAGCATATGCCTAGGTGCGAATGTTGGTGATAAAGTAGTCGTGGCCTTACCTGGCACAATGATTAACGGTAGAACCAAAGTTAAAGAACTCGCACACATATGTATAGATAAAGATTTAAATGCAGAAGGAGATAACAATATTCTCCTATTAGATAAAGATGCAGTTATTGGTGAAGACTTCTTCACCTTGGAGGTCAAATAACATGACAGAAATTGAATTAAAAGAACAAGGCAAAATCAGCCGTTTAACGAACAAAACATTCCAGTTCGATAAAAGATTAGGCGAAGGCTTTTTCTCCGCGAATTACTTTTTAAAAAGTAATAAAATCGTGAAAGAGAACGAACCTAACCACATTGTCACCATGCAATGGTTCCAAAGAAGAGATGATTCTAAACTTTGTGGTGTTGATGAAGCAATCGCTTTACTTCACACATTTGCAATTCATCCAGAAGAATTAGTTATTGAAGCATTAAATGATGGCGACATCATCCAAGCTAACGAACCAGTTCTTAAAGTTACTGGTAAATATGAAAACTTCGGTTTCTTAGAATCCGTCATTGATGGTGTATTAGCAAGAAGAACAAGTGTTTGCACAAACGTCTATAAAGTTATGAAAGTTATTGGTGATACACCAATCTTCTCAATGGCGGATAGACAAGATGATTATCAAACACAAATCGGCGATGGCTATGCCACATATGTTGGTGGTATCGCAAAAGTCTCCACAGACGCACAAGGATATTGGTATGGTGGTAAAGGCATGGGAACTATGCCACACGCATTAATTCAAATCTGTGGTGGTGATGTTTGCAAAGCCGCGGATATCTATTTAAAGACATTCCCAGAAGAAAAAGTCACTGCATTAATTGATTATCACAACAATGTGGTTAGAGATAGTTTAATATTAGCGAAGCACTTAGGTCATAAGCTCAATGGTGTTCGTGTTGATACATCAAAAGCCTTAGTGGATCATTACTTCGATGATAAAGATACTTCTGATTTCGATCCTCATGGTGTTTGTAAAGAATTAATCTTTGCCTTAAGAAAAGCCTTAGATGATGCAGGATTTGACTATGTCAAAATCACTGTCAGTTCCTCCTTCTCCGCAGAAAAGATCGCGGAATGGAAGAAAGCAGGAGTGCCTGTCAGCATGTATGGTGTTGGAACATACTTTGTTAACAACACAACATGTGGCTTCACCGGAGACTTAGTTATGTTAGATGGTAAAGGTGAAGCTAAAGAAGGCCGCGCTAACTATCCAAGTGATAGATTAAAGAAAGTTCCTTATCCAATTTATTAATAAAGGCAAAATAAAAACCGCAAGCGTAATGCCTGCGGTTTTGTTTATGTTTTTTATTTACAAGTATATGTAACAGTTAAATCTTTAACGAGTAGGTATGGGCCAATTTCGTTGAAAAGTGTTGTAATCAGAATTGTTCCGCATCCTTTACCATATGCTTTTTCAGTTTCTTGGTTAGTAAAGAAATCCCCTGTATTCCACGTGATTGTTTGATACTCTTCGGAAGCTGAAATTGTTCCTTCAATCATATTTGTTTTAGCGGGATTAGCCTCTCTATCACTGCTATTGTCTGACCATCCAATCCAACGAACTAGATAATTACTTGTTTCTTGTCCAACAAGCTTATATGTCATTGAGATAGATGTGACTGTTGCTTGTTCAAAACCATAATAAATATTGTTTTCGTTTAATTCGTTGTAACAAATAATGGTTGATCCTTGCATTCTCATAAGACCGCCATCATTAGATGAGTAGCCAGTTAAGCATCTTAATTTCATCATGCCTTCTAAAGCATAGAAATCATTAGCCGAGCCTTCGCTGTGGATTTCAGAATTGTGATCAAACACAAGTGTTCTATTCGCGCCACTAGCTGTAAGACCTGCATTTGTTCTTAATAGGTTTTGTTTTCCGATGACAAGACCTGCACTGACTGCGATAACCGCGGCAGCGCTCATTCCAATTGCAATAATTCCTTTTTTCATAACATATACTCCTATTCGTATATCTTTTCTTATTATATTCGATTTTTACATACAGAGAGAAATAATTACGTATTTATCAACAAAAAAGACCGAATTGTAACAACTCGGTCTGATTTTTTGTTTTGTTCGAATATTAGAGTTTTCTGTTGTAGTATTCGACGATTTGGCTTTCAGTGATTTCTTGTGGTAATTCTTTACGTTCGACTTCGCGGACATATTTACCAGATAATTTTTCAGCGTTCACTTCGACCCAACCATATTTAGCAGCGACTGATTCTAAAGATTCTTTAATGACTTTTAAATCTTTGCTGTTTTCTCTGACGGCGATAACATCGTTAACTTGGCAGAGGTATGATGGGATATCGACTTTCTTGCCGTTGACTTCGATGTGGCCGTGGTTGACTAATTGTCTTGCACCCTTACGT
Source organism: Caryophanales bacterium (assembly GCA_016290145.1). Lineage (GTDB taxonomy): Bacteria > Bacillota_I > Bacilli_A > RFN20 > CAG-826 > RUG13091. Next base: position 77,088 of record JAEESX010000001.1, on the reverse strand, counting down.
GTGCGGGCAAAGCCCATACGGAACACTAAGTTATCGAGACGGCTTTCGAGTAATTTCATGAAGGCGACACCTGTAACTTCTTTAGAAGCTAAGGCCATCATGAATAAGCGACGGAATTGTCTTTCATTGACACCATACATTTGTCTTAATTTTTGTTTTTCGACTAATTGTTTACCGTATTCGGATAATTTCTTTTTACGGTTAGCACCATGTTGGCCAGGTCCATAAGGACGTTTGGCTAATTCTTTGCCTGTTTCAAGTGTAGAAAAACCAAGACGACGGCTTCTTTTCCAATCTGATCCTGTGTATCTCATTGATAAGTTCCTTCCTTTCCTTTAATTTTTCGCAAAATAATGGATAGGTGTGAATCCCTGTCTTCGGGTGTTCTCTCTTTCGCCTTATAGCTTAGGTTACTTTATTAATTGAGAACGTCAGTCAAGACGTATTCACATGCTGCATTACATGCAGTAATAAATATATAGAAATAACAAAAATCAGTCAATAACTTTTTATCTATCTTTAGATAGAATAATCACTTTTTTAGGAAAAACAGTTAATATAATTAAAAGAAAATTAGAAATTGTTGAAAAACTCCTTAAAAAATCGACTTACAACCTATACAATATTATCAAGCCATATATCGACTTACATTTTTCAATGTAGTTTCAAATATACAAATACAATAGGAGAAGGTTATGAATATATTATTATCAGGTCAACAAGTCGCAATCATATTCATTGTCATCGGCATCACCGCGGTGCTCGTGGCACTCGGTGTGTTACTTTACATCTTTGTCTTTTCACGCAATGCAGTGAAAAAACAAATCAGAGAACTCGAAAGAAAATACTCTTATTTCGATGCTTTGTTAGTGGGTCAAGACACACAATATATTCACCATTTAGAAATCGTTTCTAGAACCAATCTCCTTTACGTTGAAAAATACAATATCTACAGCAAGAAGTTTAAAGAAGTCTTCGATAATGATGATAAGTTTGCAGAATCTATGATTAAGCAACTCAACTCTTTAGTGGCTTCTGGACAATATAAGAACATCAAGACAGTTATTAGTGATGCAAAAAGAGCAATTGCTATTTTTGAAGAATCTGTGAATACACTTGATGCCGAATTATACGAAATCATCAAACCAGAAGAAGAAGCTAGACAAGCTATCTTAAAACTCAAAGAACATTATCGTAGAGTGAAACAAATCTTCTACTCCAACGCAAACGACTTAGAACTCGTTGCTGGATCATTTAATAGAGTCTTTGAAAAATTAGATACATCTTTCGTGGAATTCGAAGAACATATTGAAACTGCGGAATATGAAGAAGCAAACGAACTTCTCCCAACAATTACTAAAGTTATTACCGCTTTAGAAACTGCTTTATCTCAATTACCAAACTTATGCATTATGGTTCAATCTGTCTTACCAGAAAAGATCGAGACATTAAATACCGAATACGTAGCAGTGGAGAAGAAGGGTGTCCCATTATTCAACCTTTCCTTTAGACATAAAGTTGATGAATGGAATACCACAATTGATTCCTTAAAGAAACAACTCGTTAATCTCCAAACCGCTGGTGCAATGGAAAAGATTAACCGTATCCAAGATGAAATCGAACAAATGAGATCATCCTTAAATGTTGAAGTTGATGATAAAACCATCTTTGAAGAAGCTGCTGATAAACTCTATAAAGCCGCAATTAACTTAGAAAAAGAATTCTTAAAAGTTTGTTCCTTATTACCAGAAGTAGAAAAAATCTACATCATCTCTGATGAACAAAAGCAACATATCGAAGAATTAAAAGAAGATATGAACAAGATGGGTGGAAGTAAGAGAACACTCGATAACTTCATCCATAGTGGAACAAAACAACCATATTCCATTCTTCGTAAGAAACTCGAAGACTTACAAGCGGACTATGATGTTGCTGAAAAGAGTTTGAACGATTTCAAAACATACATCGAATCCTTAAGAACTTCTTGTGAAGAAGCTTATTCTTTAGTGTTCGTTTATTATTACCGCTGCAAACAAAGCGAATCTATCTTACGTGAAATTGGTATCCAATCTTTCACCGAACAATATAGCGCGCAAGCGGAAACATGTTATGAAATGCTTAACGACCTTGATAGACACCTTAAGGTGCAACCAATCGATGTCGCTTATATCAACGATAAAGTCGAACAATTAAAAACAACCGCAAACGATTTATTTGATGACGTGGAAAACAAATTACGTGAAGAACAATTAGCGGAATCCGCTATCGTGTACGCGAATAGAGACCGCAATCATCAAATGGATGTTCACCAACAATTATGTGTCTTAGAGAAGTCATTCTTTGAAGGCGAATTTGTTAAAGTATATCACGATGCAAACGGCATCTATCGTCGTATGCACGTAGAAGAAGGTAATGATAGTGGCAGATAAAATCGTCTACTTAGACAATGCTGCTACGACAAAAGTTAATCCAGAGGTTCTTGAGTCTTTTAACAAAACTAAGAACCTTTATTTTGCTAACCCTGGATCCATTCATATCCCTGGCCAAGAAGCCTCTCGTTTATTAGAAAAAGCTAGAGAACAAATATTAAATACACTCGGTGTTAAAGATGATGAATTAGTCTTTACTAGTGGTGCTACAGAAGCGAATAATTTAGCCATCAAAGGCTATGCTTTAAAACACCAAAATAGAGGCAAACATTTAATCACCACAGTCATTGAACACCCTGCTGTTTTAGAATCGTTTAGACAACTCGAACAATACTTCGGATTTGAAGTTACATATCTTCCAGTTAACAAAAACGGAGTGGTGGAAATTGAAGAATTGAAAAGAGCAATTCGTAAAGATACCATCCTTGTTTCTGTGATGGCGGTTAACAATGAAGTTGGTTCAATCAATCCACTTCAAGAAATTTCTAAGCTATTAAAATCTTATCCTTTAATTGCCTTTCATAGTGACGTCACTCAAGGTATTGGAAAGATTGATTTGCCATATGCTGAACTCGATATGTTCTCCTTTTCAGGACACAAGATCCATGGCTTAAATAGCAGTGGCGCTTTGATAAAAAGAAAGAAAATTGAACTTCTCCCATTGCTCTCTGGTGGCGGCCAAGAAAACAATCTTAGAAGTGGCACAAACGACGTTGCTTTAGCGGTTTCTTTAGCCAAAGCAATTAGATTAGAACATAGCAAAATACGCGAGAATTACGCAAAAATTAGCGAAATTGCAGCGTTTTTGAAAAATTACATCGCATCCAGAAAAGACTTATACGAACTCAATAGTTTCGATAATCCATATATCGTTAACTTCTCCACTTTAACTAAGAAAGCTAGTGTTGTTGTGGAAGCTTTATCATCACGTGGTTACATGGTTTCTAGTGTCAGCGCATGCCACGCAAAAGAAGAACCAATTAGCTATGTTGTTAAAGCGTTAGGCAAGAGCGACGCCCTTGCTCATAACACTGTCCGTGTATCTTTATCTAGCGAGAATACCTTAGATGAAATTAAAGATTTTATCTCGGTACTTGAAGACATTATTAAGGAGCTTAAATAATGATTACCTATGATCATATCATGGTGCGTTTTGGCGAACTTTCCACCAAAGGAAAGAACAAGATAGATTTCATTCGTGTCTTGTTCCATAACTGCCAACGTGCATTAAAAGAATTCGATAAAATCCATATCTATATGCGTCATGATCACATCTATGTTGAACTCAATGGCGCAGACTATAAACCAATCATTGAACGCTTACAAGAAGTCAGTGGTATTCAAGGTCTTTCCCTTGTTCATAAGTCGCTTGATAGAGATATTGAAAACATTAAAAATATGTCTCTTGAACTTATCAAACAAGAAGAAGGAAAAACCTTTAAAGTTCACGTCAAAAGAACAGATAAGAAATACCCACTCATCTCTGACCAAATCACACGTATCGTTGCTGGTCATATCTTAAAGAGTGGACTTGGTTTATCCGTTGATGTTCATAATCCAGATATTATGCTTTCAATCGAAGTACGCGATGAGGCAGTATATATTTTCTCTCACACCTTCCCAGGTGCTGGAGGATATCCACTAGGCGTCGGCGGTAAAGCCATGCATATGCTCTCTGGTGGCATCGATTCACCAGTCGCAGCATATTTACTTATGAAACGCGGTGTGACCATTGAATGCATCCATTTTGCATCCCCTCCATACACGCAGGTGGGCGTGATATATAAATTAGAAGATTTATTAAAAGTACTTAATAGATATCAAGCAAGAATTAGACTTCATATCGTTCCATTCACCAAGATTCAAGAAGCGATCTATGACCACACAGATGAAAGCTATTGCATCACAATGATGAGAAGAATGATGTTTAGACTTGCAGATAGATTAGCAAAAATGAGACATTGCCCAGTTATTTCTACAGGTGAAAGTGTGGGACAAGTTGCTTCGCAAACACTTCAATCTATGCGCGTAATTAATGACGTTACTAATATGCCAATCATTAGACCATGCGCGACAATGGATAAAGTGGATATCATCAACACATCCGTGAAGATTGGAACATATGATATCTCCATTCGTCCATATATTGATTGCTGTACAATCTTTACTCCAAAGAGTCCGAAGACCGCACCTAAATTAGAAGACTGCTTAAGATTTGAAGAAGAGTTTGATTATGAGCCTCTTCTAAAAGAAGCATTATCTAATATCGAAGTGAAATTCATCTCTGACGAAGAAGAGAAAAAAGAAGAAGACTTATTATAAATAATAAAATAAAAAGAAGTGGTGAATTGCCACTTCTTTTTTGTACTAAACAATTACTTATTTAGCGCTTTTCTTTGCTAATTTGACTAAGTCTGCAAATGCAGCTGGGTCATTGATCGCTAATTCGGATAACATCTTACGGTTGACGTTGACGTTAGCTTGTTTTAAACCGAACATGAATTTGCTATAAGAAATATCATTCATACGGCAAGCAGCGTTGATACGTCTGATCCATAGTTTTCTGTAATCGCTCTTTAATTTACGACGATCATTGAACGCATAGTTCAAACTGTGTAACACTTGTTCTTTTGCTGTTTTGAAGAGTAAGTGTTTGCTTCCGAAGTAACCAGAAGCCATTTTTAAGATTTTTTTACGACGGGCACGTGTAACTGTGCCACCTTTAACTCTAGCCATTAATGGTTACCTCCTTACTTAACGATGAGGAACTTAATTCTCTTGTAGTCTGTTTTGTGAACGGATGCAGACTTCATTAAGTGTCTCTTTTGTTTTGTTGTTTTGTGTGGGGCTAAATGTGATACATATGCGTGGTGTCTTGTGACTTTGCCACTGCCTGTGACCTTAATTCTTTTCATAAGGCCTCTTTTGCTTTTCATTTTTGGCATATTTGTTTCCTCCTACTTTCTTTTTGGTGCGAGGATCGCGATCATCCAACGGCCATCCATATTGGCAGGCTTTTCAATGACGCAATATTCGCTTACTGATGCGATGAATTTATCCATGACTTCTTGACCAACTTCAATATGAGTCATTTGTCTACCTCTGAATCTCACGCCAACTTTAACTTTGTTACCATCTTGTAAGAACTTGATGGCAGCGCGAGCTTTGGTTTCCATATCGTGTGCGCCGATTTGAGGAGTTAATTGAACTTCTTTAGTCTCGACGGTGTGTTGGTTCTTTCTGGCTTCCTTAGCCTTCTTTTGCTGTTCAAAACGGTATTTACCATAGTTGATGATTTTGCACACAGGAGGTTGCGCATTTGGTGCAACGCATAATAAGTCTAAATCATACTCATTAGCCTTCATTTGTGCTTCTCTTGAGGACATTGTTCCTAATTGTTCACCATTAGGACCAATTAATAATACAGTTGGGAAACGAACTAGTTCGTTAACCATATCCTTGTTTTGATTGTTTGGCTTACGTTGTTGGTTGTTGCCAGAATAATTTGTACCGATAAATATCACCTCTTTTGTCAAAAAACGGATGCAAGCATGCACCCGTTAACAATCTTAGCCCTTAAGATGTAGCGTTAGCCAATCGATACGTGTCGATCTGGCGAGAAGCGGGTGCCTCTGCTTTCTACCTATATTTTGCGAGTAAAATACTATCATTATTAATGATATGTGTCAACAAAATAAAAAAGGAAAGTTATACTTTCCTTAATTATTCGATTATTTGTGTAATTTGATTTCTTCATCAATCATCGCGATAAAGTCATTAACTTTAACGGTGATTTGTTCTTGTGAACCGTACTTACGGTAGGTAACAGTTCCATCTTCTTTTTCATGATCACCAAGAACGATGGTGTATGGGATTTTTCTCATTTGGGAATTTCTCATACGGTAACCAAGCTTATCGTTACCATCATCTAACTCTGTACGAATCTTATGTTCACGGAATACTTTTAATAACTCTTGTGCGTATTCAAGATGGAAGTTATTGTTAACTGGTAATAGGTTAACTTGAACTGGGGCTAGCCAAGTTGGGAAAGCACCTTTAGTTTCTTCGATTAAGAAGGCGATGAAACGATCCAAGGAACCTAAGATTGCTCTATGAACAACGACAGGTCTTGCCTTTTCACCTTTTTCATCGATATAGGTGAGTTCAAATCTTTCTGGTAATTGATAGTCGAGTTGGATGGTGGATAATGTGACATCGTGTCCAATCGCGGATTTGACTTGAACGTCGAGTTTTGGACCATAGAATGCGGCTTCACCAATAGCTTCGTAATAATCAACACCAAGTTCTTTTAGAACTTCACGTAATTGATTTTCGCTCTTTTCCCAGAGTTCGTCATTACCGAAATACTTTTCAGTATCGTTAGGATCTCTTAAGGATAAACGGAATTCGTAGTTTTGGAATCCAAAGTCACGATAAACATCAAGGATGAGTTGCGTAACTTCTTTAAAGACATCTCCGATTTGACTTGGCATACAGAAGATGTGGGAGTCGTTTTGATAGAACGCTCTTGTTCTTTCAATACCTGTGAGTGCGCCTGAAGCTTCGAAACGGAAGTCCGCTGCGATTTCTGCGATTCTTAATGGTAATTCTCTATAGGAGTGCAAAGCACTTCTATACATAACCATGTGGTGTGGACAGTTCATTGGTCTTAAGACATATGATTCATTGTCGACATCCATCTTTGGATACATATCTTTTTGATAGTGGGCCCAGTGACCTGATGTCTTATATAATTCAACGTTGCCTAAGCATGGAGTTAATACGTGTTTATAACCTAAAGCGATTTCTTTATCCATGATGTAGTCGCTTAATAAGCGTCTCACGATAAAGCCGTTTGGTAACCACATTGGTAAACCTCTACCAACAAGGTCATCATACATAAAGATGCCGAGTTGTTTGCCTAAGATACGGTGGTCTCTCTTCTTTCTTTCTTCAAGAAGTTCGAGATACTTATTTAAATCTTCTGCGGTAAACCAAGAGGTACCATAAATTCTTGTTAATTGTTTATTCTTGCTGTCGCCTCTCCAATAGGCGCCTGCTAAAGAAAGTAGTTTAAAGTGCTTAATGAGTCCAGTGGACATAATATGTGGTCCACGGCAAAGGTCGATGAAGTCACCTTGTTTGAATGTGGTGATATCTTCATTGATACCTTCGATTAATTCAATCTTATATGGATTGTTTTTAAATACTTCAAGAGCTTGCTCTTTTGTTAGTTCTTCACGAACAATTTTTAAATCTCTTCCGGCGATTTCTTTCATCTTCCTTTCAATTACAGGAAGATCTTCGTCGGTAATGGATGTATCACCGAAATCAATGTCGTAATAGAATCCATTTTCAATTGCAGGACCAAATCCAAATAACGCTTTTGGATAAAGTTCTGTGATAGCTTGCGCTAATAAGTGAGAAGTAGAGTGATTTAAGACCTCTAATGCTTCTGCACTGGTTTTTTCCATTTCAATAATGGAACCGTCATGTTGTTGTACTTTCATAATTCTTTCCCTCCGCAATACAATAGCGGGCTTCTTTCTTTATTAAATTTTTATATAAACCAATAATAAATTATTGGAGCATATCAATGAGATCACGTAAGCCGTGTGTATGTTCATGTTTCATATTAACGGCTTCTTCAATTGGTAAGTCAACGATTTGACCACCTTTGACACCGATGATTCTGCTATCGCATTCATCGTTTAATAATAATTCGATGGATTTTGCACCCATTCTCGCCGCTAAGACTCTGTCTTCAGCGGATGGTGAACCACCTCTTTGTAATCTACCGAGAACTTCTGTTCTAGTATCAAATCCGGTCTTGTCTTCAATCTTTTGGGCTAATTCTTTAATGTCCAATAAGTTTTCGGAAACGATGATGATGGCGTGGCTCTTGTTTTGTGCTTTCATCTTTCTTAATTTACGGAACAAGACATCTTCCTTAAGTGGATGTTCAACACAGATAACGCCTTCAGCACCTTCTGCTAAAGCGGCATACATTGCGAGGTCACCACAGTGACGTCCCATAACTTCAATAAGGGAGCAACGTTGATGACTGCCGGATGTGTCTTTGAGTTTATCGACACATTCACAAATTGTATTCAAAGCGGTTGAGAAACCGATGGTTTGTTCTGTACTACCGACATCGTTATCAATTGTGCCAGGAATACCAACGACCTTGATTCCGTGTTTTGCTAAGTCATTTAGACCTCTAAATGTACCATCTCCACCGATACCGACTAAAGCATCGATTTCGAAGTCTTTTAATTGTTGAGCGGCTCTTTCGACGACTTCTGGTTGTTTGAATTCAGGAAGACGAGCACTTCTAATGATTGTGCCACCTCTATTAATAATGTCTTGTGTAAAGTCTTTATTAACTTGTTTGATTTGGCCTTCAACTAAACCTCTTAAACCGTCATAAACGACATACATGTCTTTGCCTTGATAAAGACCTGCTCTAATGACCGCTCTCAAACAAGCGTTCATACCTGGGGCGTCGCCGCCACTTGTTAATACTGCAATTTTTTTAACCATACTTTTCCAACCTCAATATGTATTAATCTTTTATTATGTTTTAGCAATTTTAATTAAAATTACTAGGAAACAATAACTTACGTATACTTTACTACATTTTTTATCGATTTATTAGCATTTTCGTATCAGTTAGCAACTTATCCACAAATTTCAATGTGGAAAACCCGCCTATATTTGCGTATATCTGGTAGGTATTTATACTTTGTATAAATTATTTGTATACGTATGTGGATAACTTTATCCCCAATTTTTTCTTCATTTTTTCATATTGAAAAGCCCTTTTTAATCCAGCATAATTGAGCCACTAACAAGGAGAAAACGATGGTCATTTTATCAGAAAACGATTACTTAGATGTGAAGTTAAATTCCCTTATCGCTGACTACGATAGTGAGACTTTATCGAATCTCTATCAACCAATTATTGGTTATGCTTCATTAGCGGTATATTTCACACTCGTTTCTGAATCTAAGAATCAGAAAATCACCAGTGTTATCTCCCATAATCAGTTGCTCAACAGACTTCAAATGTCACCAGGTGACTTCGTTGAAGCAAGAAAGAAGCTTGAAGCAGTTGGCTTATTAAGAACCATCCTTGAAGCGAAGAACTCTTTGAAAATCTATCATTACCAAGTCTTTGCTCCAAAAACACCTGCTAAGTTCTTTGATGACACATTACTCTATGGCATGCTAATCAAAGCAGTGGGTGATGTTGATGCAAATAGATTTAAATCCATCTACCAATTCAATAGCGAGGAAGAAGGAAAAGATATCTCCGCATCATTCGTCGAAGTCTTCCAACCAAACTTCGACGATCCAGCGTTTATGAAAGCCTTACAAGGTGTTAACGCAATCGGTAGAAGAAGCAACAAAATTAATAGCGAATTCAATTACGATTTGTTCTTTGAACAATTATCTAGAGTTTCTCAGATTAAACAAGATGCCTTCACAAAGAAAGATATGAAGGAAATCGAAAGATTATCCACGCTTAATGGCATTAGTGTTGAAGAAGCAGCATCCGCAGTTGCATCAGTTTATGATCCATACGCTCCAAAAGGAAAACATGTGGACTTCGATAAACTCGCTGCGATGTTCCAAGAAAGAACTGAATACTCATACTTATTAACTAAGAAACTCAATAGAGCTTCTAACAAGAATTCTGGAAATAGCCAGTTAGCGGGCAAGATTAACATTATGGAAACCCGTACACCAAAACAGTTCTTAGCGTTATTACAAAACGGTAGTCAACCAGCGTTAAGCGACTTAAGAATAGTGAATGACTTATCTAAGAAGTTCAATCTCAATAACGCAGTTATTAATGCGATTATCGATTATGTATTAGCAACAAATAATAATATACTTTCTCGTTCATTCTGTGAAAAGATTGGTGCTTCCTTAGCAAGAGAAGGAGTGACCACAACAATTGATGCGATGAACTACTTAAAGAAAGTGTCTCGCGGACAACAAAGAAAAGAATATAGTGAAATACCTGTTGTTCAAGAACAACAACAAACCGAAAAGAAGACAAAATCAAATAAGGAAGAACCTAACTGGGATGCCTTACTTGATGATATAGAAGAAGATGGAGGAGACGACAATGGAAAAGCTTAAGATTAGTAACTTACCAAACTATGACGCTGACGAGAAACTTCTTGAAGACATGAAGAAAGCCTATATGGCGTGCCCACAAGCAATTAAATATTGTAATGAATTAGGCATACCTGCGGATAAAGTCGAAGAGAATATCGTGAAGATCTATGATCTTGTCAGGGATATCAATTACTGCAACAAATGTCCAGGTGTTAAGAAATGCGCTAAATCAAATCCATTGCTTTGCACAAGAATCATTTATTCTCAAGGCGAAGTTGATAGACAAATGGTGCCATGTAAAGAACTCTTAAAAGATGTTACTTTCAAAAAACAATTTGTCGTTAGAGACTTTGAAGAAGATTGGTTAGATTCCTCCCTCCGTTCTATCGATAGAACAAGTGGCAGAAATAAAGCTATGGTTAAATATCATGACTTTATCAAAAATAAACAAGCTTCTTGGATCTATTTAACTGGTAGCAAAAATAGTGGACGTTCATATTTTGCCGCTTCCTTAATCGTTGATGCCGCAAGAAAGAATCGTGGTCCAGTTTGCTTCTTAAATAGCACACTCAGATTACGTGAAATTAACGATTTGGGTTATGGAAAGAAAAAAGAAGAATTTGATAAGAAATTAGAATTGTATTCTAATATTCCAATTCTTGTCTTAGATGATTTCGGAAATGAATTCAAAAATGATTTTGTAAGAGATGCAATTTTATTCCCAATATTATCCACACGTGCAAGTAAGAGATTATTAACAATCTTTACAAGCGACTTCACAATTTCTGATATTGAAGCACTTTATAGCAATACAAAAGCAGGCGCTATCCGCGCCAAACAAATTGCTAAACTAATTCAATCAATGTGCGATGAAGAAATTAGTCTAGGCGACATTTCAATTTATTAATAATATTAATTACTTTCTTATTTAGTGAATCAAGGTCGGCATCATTTATAATGATGAAGTCGGCCTTATTTTTATTGTTATCAAAAGTTGATGCCTTATTAATAGTCTTTAAATCTTTGGCTTTATTACCATCTCTTTGAGATATTAATTCAGCTTGCTTTTTATCTTTGATATCAACTGCGATGATGACATCAAAAAGATTGTCCATTTTGCTTTCATAAAGTAGTGGGACTTCAACCGCGACAATACCTTTATTTTCTTTTAAGAACTTTTTGGTTTCTTCTTTCACTAATGGATGAACAATCTTATTAATCTTTCTAATGTTTTTAGAATCATTTGCTAATAGATCTCTTAAAGCGTTTCTATCGATTGTGTTTCCCTTTAATCCAAAAGTATTATTAACTAGGTTAATAACTTCTTTCTTATTATACAAATCTTTAACAACTTCATCCGCAGATAAAGTAGGAATTCCTTGTTCCTTAAAAATATTTAAAATTGTGGATTTACCAGAAGCAATCTTACCGAAGATAGCAACTTTAATTTCTTTACCATGATATTCTTGGCAGTTTGGACAGAAGGTTGTTCCTCTTCCGCCAACTTTAATAAATCTAAATGTTGATCCGCATTTTGGACATTTAGTTCCGCCTTTACCATAAGCGAGTAATTTGGATTGGAAGTTGCCATCGATATCTTTACCTGGGTGATAACTCTTAATCGTGGAGCCACCAGAAACGATAGCGTCTTTAAGAATTCTAGAAGCTTCTTTCTTAATAATTTCCCATTGTTTCTTTGTAATTTTGTTCGCAGGTATTAATGGATGTATATTTGCCGCAAACAAAGTTTCATCGACATATATGTTACCTAATCCAGTTATGAGTTCTTGGCTTAATAAAGCACTCTTGATTGGCAAGGAACTTCTCTTAACTTGTTTCATTATCTTATCTATATCAGCATCCCATGGTTCAGGACCGAGTTTTGCAATCTCTTTATCTTTAAGATAGATACTTTCATTAGAGAGTCTCATATATCCAAAACAACGAGAATCGTCATAGCAAACTTTATGTCCGTTATCTAAATGTAAGACAACGCGTGCGTATTTGGTATTCGGCTCTTTTTCATCTAATTCGTAGTATTTACCTTCCATTCTTAAGTGGGAGATAATGACTTTGTCATTAGTGAGATGGAATATTAGAAACTTGCCAATACGAGACATGCTTAAAAACTTTTCACCTTTTAAGGATGAAACGAATTGTTCTTTGTCTCCTGCGACGGAACTAGATCTTAAGATATCAATCTTTTGAATTGTTCTTCCATTAACGACTTTTTCAAGAACGCTTTTAACTGTTTCGACTTCTGGTAGTTCTGGCATATATTCTCCTATTTAGCGTCATACCAAGTTTTACCAAATCCTCCATCAACTTCTAGTGGCACATCAAAGTGCATAGCGTTTTCCATAGTGGATTTGACTAAATTATAAACTTGTTCTTTTTCTTCCTTATAAACCTTGATGATTAATTCGTCATGGATTTGTAAAACCATCTTAGATTTATAACCGCCTTCTTTTAAGGCTTTAGCAACTGATATCATAGCGAGTTTGATGAGGTCAGCAGCGGTGCCTTGAATTGGAGCATTCATTGCGGCACGTTTAGCAAACTCTCTCACCTGATAATTGCTATCGTGAATTTCTCTTAAATATCTTCTTCTACCTAATAAGGTGGAGACATAACCATCCTTTGTGGCGTTAGCGATAATGCCTTGGAAGAAGGTACCAATTTCAGGGAACGATTCATAGAAACTATTGATAATCTTTTTAGCCTCTTTTGGACCCATTCCTAATTGATCACCTAAACCCCAGTCAGAGATACCATAAACGATGCCGAAATTGACTGTTTTAGCTCTTCTTCTTTGTAAATCAGTTGGTTCACCTTCTAGGTTAAATATTTTCTTCGCGGTTGCGGAGTGAATATCCTCACCTGAACGGAAGATATCTTGCAACGCTTTGCAGCCTGATAAACTAGATAAAACTCTAAGTTCAATTTGGCTATAGTCTAAAGATAAAATCTCGATATCATCATCTGGATAATAGAAGGCTTTTCTGATGAGTTTTCCTTCTTCATCACGTACTGAAATATTCTGTAAATTTGGCTCACTAGAAGAGAGTCTTCCAGTGGTGGTAAGGGCTTGGTTAAACTTAGCGTGGATCTTACCATCTTTATGGATGTGTGCTTTAAGTCCTTCAATGTATGTAGAGACGAGCTTAAAGTACTTACGATATTCGAGAATCTTATTGACGATTGGGTGCTCATCCGCGATGTCTTTTAAGTTATCGACAGAAGTGGATTGTTTTCTATTTGCGCTTAATCCCATTTTGTTAAATAAGACATCAGCGATTTGCTTTGGAGAAGCTAAGTTAAATTCTTCTCCCGCCATTTCATAGATTTCTTTCGCGAGAACATTTTCTTTTTCTTTATAAACATCACCGAACTCATCTAACTTCTTACCGTCTAATGGGAATCCTTCAATTTCCATATCCGCAAGGGTGTCAATAAGTGGGACTTCTAATGTTTCGTATAGTTTAACAGCATCAATCTTCTCTAACTCTGCATAAACTTTATCTTTTAGTCTTAAAGAGAAATATGCCATTTTTGCAGTTTTTTGTGGCATTTCTGCAGAGAATAATGATGGTTGTTCTTCGTTTTCTGAGAAGTCGACACCATAGATATTCATGACAATTTCTGGATTGTTCTTTAAGGAACTATCAACGAGATATGATGCGATCAATAAATCAAAATAGACACCGTTAATTTCGATGTTCTTTTTGGCTAATGCAACTTTAATTGCTTTATAGTCATAACAGTATTTTTTAATAGAACCATTTTTAAGAATCGCTTTAACTGCAACATCATTTTCCAAATCTTCAACAGACATGTAATAGTGTAGTCCGTTACTGGAAATCACTAAGCCATAAAAATCACTGAGTGTATAGTTTTCGTCAGCGAAATCTAAAGCGATGCCAATATCGTTTCCGACATCAATTCCTTCAAATGTTTTAATGGTCTTAACAGTTAGATCTTCTTTTGCAAAATCTTTCTTTTTCCATTTTGGTTGAACTTTATTTATGAATTGTTTTAAACCGTATTTTTGGCAGAATTCATTAATGGTTTGGAAGTCATAACCTTGATACTCTAAATCTTTAATATCGAATGGTAATTCAATGTTGGTTTGGATGACCGCTAAATCACGAGAAATCCTACCAATGTCTTGGTGTTCTTTAATCATCTGTCCGACTTTGCCTTTAATGTTGTCTGCATTAGCAACAATATTATCGAAACTACCATATTCACTTAATAATTTGACCGCGGTAACTTCACCGATTCCTGGAATACCTGGTAGGTTATCACTTGAGTCACCTCTTAAACCTTTATAGTCAATGATTTGTAGTGGTTCAAAACCATATGTTTCTTTGACTAAACTTGGTGTCATTGGAACAACATTTGATAAACCAGTTTTTAAGATATTTACAGTAATCTTATCAGTGACTAATTGTAAGAAGTCTCTATCGGAAGTATAGACATCAACTGTGTATCCTTCCTTCTCTGCGAGTTTAGCAACTGTACCCGCAATATCATCACCTTCAAATCCGATTTCTTCGAATTGATAAATACCTAACGCTCTTAGGAATTCCCTAACTAATGGGAACTGTTTAACTAAGTCTTCAGGTGCTGGTTTTCTATTAGCTTTATATGTTTCTAATTGGTCATGTCTAAAATTATGTTTTCCAGCATCAAAAGCAACGAATAAACATTCACCTTCTTTTAATGTAGAAAGGAATTTATTCATCATGTTGGAGAATGCGAAGATAGCGTTTGTTGGTGTGCCATCTTGGCTACGCATAATTTCAACGCCTGGGTACGCGGTTGCGTAATAGGCTCTGAATAACAATGAGTTACCATCAATAATGACTATACGTGGCATAATTATTCATCCTCCAATTTCTTTATTTCTTCAGCAATGAACACTTCTTCATCCTGACCAATTTGTTTTTTAACTTTTGCGATGATAATCGCATTCTTCTCTAATAGAGAAGCAACATCTTTATATGTTCTTGGGAACACAGTGAATTCTAGTTCATCTGTTTCATCGAAGATTTTGATGAACGCCATTTGTTCACCTTTCTTCGTATTAATCACTTTCTTTTGCTTAATTATGCCTGCGACTAATACTTCGTTTGTTTCTTCTTTGGCATCGATGATATTAATAACACCCTTTGCCTCAAGTCTATCTTTTTGGAGTGTTAATGGATTATCGGATAACATCACACCTAACACTTCATATTCTCTATCTAAGTTATAAACAGGATCATCTTTCTCTTCCGTCATAAGTGGAGGAGGAATGATGGAACTATCTAACATAAGTTGTCCATTCTCAACGATTAAGTTTTGAGCATACATTCTACCTTTAAGAATGGATTTTCTCATTGATTGACGAGATGGATATATATCATCAAACGCACCAGCGGACACTAAGATTTCCATTTTAGAGTCAAAGTTATTGAGCTGTTGCTCAGTAAGTGGCGTGCTTGTTAATTTGCTAAACATTCTAGAAATGAAATCGAAGAATGATTTGTATTTACCATTTTCTAATCTATCTTCATGAATCTTTTCCATCATATTCATATTGATTTCTTTAATACCAGTTAACGGATAAAGAATCGAATTATCTTTGATAATGAATGTGTTAATTGATTCATTAATGTCTGGTGGTAGCATCTTAATACCTAAAGAATTCATTTCTAAAACATATTCGCTGAATTTGCTATCACTTGTCGCAGAACTACCGCCTAATAAGGAAACATAGAACTCTAATGGGTAGTGGGCTTTGAGCCACGCCATACGGCAGGCGATAATTGCATAAACCACTGAGTGGGATTTATTAAATCCGTATTCAGCGAACTTCAAAATATCATTAAAGGTTTCTTCACTGACTTGTTGTGAATAACCTTTCCTTAAACAGCCATCAACAAATTGTTTCTTAAGACCCGCTAATTTATCTTTATCTTTTTTAGAGACCGCTCTACGGAACAAGTCCGCTTCACCTAGGGTGAAACCGGCCATTTTAACTGCGATATTGTTGATTTGTTCCTGATAGACGATAATTCCATATGTTGGAGCTAAAATCTCTTTTAATCCGTCTGAAAGATAGCCAAATCTCTCTTTACCTTCTTTTCTTCTCGCATAGGTTGATGCATATTTCATAGGACCTGGACGATCAAGGGCTAATAAAACCGCAATATCATCAAATGTGGATGGTTTAAGAACCTTAAGTAATCTTCTCATTAATTGAGTTTCAATTTGGAAGATACCCAAGACTTTATTAGAGAGAATTAAATCAAAGATTTCCTTAGCGTCATAAGGAATCTCATCACATTTTAAATTGAGGTTGTGTCGATAGTTAATGAGTTTGACACAATTATAAATAATTGTAAGGTTGCTTAAAGCAAGGAAGTCCATCTTTAATAGACCTTGTTCTTCTAAATATTCCGCTTCGTATTGTGTGATGTAGTTATCATCAATAGAAGCACTAACTGGAATACAGTCTTCTAATGGTTTGTCATTTAAGATAACACCAGAAGCATGTAATCCGCTTTGTCTTGGAAGTCCTTCGAGTTTGCTTGCTAATGCAACGATTTCTAAAAAGAATTTATCGCTATCGACTAAGGCGCGGAATTCTGGGAGTTTCTTATATGACTCTCTTAAATTCAAATCCTTATTCGTTAATTTCTTGGATAATAAATCGATATATCTGGTGTTGTAGTTAAAGATTCTTCCAACATCTCTAAGCGATTGTCTAGCACCGATAGTTTGGAATGTGGCGATAACACCGACACGATTTGATCCATATTTATCACGCAAATACTGAATCATCTCATCTCTCTTGTTATCCATAAAGTCGACGTCAATATCAGGCATGGTTTGACGATATGGATTTAAGAATCTTTCAAATTGCAAGTCGTAATCCATAGGATTAACTTCAGAGATGCCTAAAAGATAACTCACTAAAGAACCCGCTGCGGAACCTCTACCAGGACCCACTAAGATATCGTGAGTTTTTGCGTAATTAACATAATCCATGACGATGAGGAAATAATCCGCATAACCCATCTTGAAAATGGTTTCTAATTCATGGTTAAGTTGGTCTTTATATTTTTGGTCTGTTAACTTTAATTCTTCTAACTTCTCTTCGCAAATTCTTCTTAATTCATTTTCAGAATTCTCGACAGGATAGTGGAGGATTTGTCCTCTTTTTTGCGAGAAGTTAAATGTGGATTTCTTTACTAATTCAATAGTGTTATCCATTTCTACTTTGGAATATATCTTCGCGTAGTTATCTTCGGTCATGAAATAATCCTGACCAGAAGCTGCTTTGTGATCTAATTTAAGGTCGTTAGAGATGGCATCAACCATATCCAAGATGATTTTATCATCTTTCTTTTCGTACATTATCTTTGGGAAGGCGATACATTGATAGGTGAATTCATTAGCGAATTTTCTCACTCTATTTGCGTATTTGACACCTTCTTTAGAAGTGACTTCAATACCTAAGTAGAAGTTATCTTTAAATGGTTCAGAAAGTTTTAAGAGGTATTTGTTAAATGAAGAATCGTAATTCTCGACGAATAATTCTTTAAACTTACCTCTAACTGTTTCTAGAACTGCTGCTAAACCAGATGAATATTGTTTTAAGGTTTCAACAGTGATGAGTTCTTTTTGAGAGATGGTGTTGAGCTTAATTAAGTTTCGATAGCCCTCTTCGTTTAAAACATATAAAGATAACTTATCTCCTTCAACTTCAAATTCTTCACCGATAAGATATGGCTTTTTAGTTTTAACCATTAACTTCGCAAATGGTGGAACACCCGCCATTGTTTCAATATCGCTCATGCCCATGCCGAAATAATCGTTTGTGCTTAAGGCATGTCCGATTCTTTCCATGGTGAGCCCACTTTGAAGTAAAGAATAACAAGTTACTACATGTAAGGGTGCGAATCTCATAACTAATATCTATTATATTAGAATACATGAAAAAAATGTACCCAATTTGGATACATTTTATTCGCTTATTTGATTAGAATAATGCATCAAGTGCTGCAATGAATTCTGGTAATTGATCGAGTGTATCAATCTTTGCGCCGCTTGCTTGTGCGTGTCCGCCTCCACCGAATTGTGTAGCGACACCATTGATGGCTTTTTCTTTAGAACGAATACTGATTCTCCAGCATGGTTCTTTTGGATTGTCATCTTGTGTAATGGAACACCAAGCATTGATACCTTCGATGTTAGAGAATAAGTTAACATTCTCTTTACCGCGTTCAGTTGTGATGTTGAGTTCCTTTTGAATTTTGCTATCAAGCACATAATAAGCCACGCCTTTTTCTGAGATGTTGAAGTGGTTTAAAATGTAGGCTGTTACTTTTAAGTCATCAACTTTCTTGAGATACATGTTTTGATAGATCTTAGAAAGCTCAATTCCACGTTTGATTAATTCACCCGCAATTGCGAATGTATGTGAGGTTGTGGAACTATATTGGAATCTGCCTGAATCACCGACAAGAGCGATATAGAAATAGGATGCAGCTTCCTTAGACATCACATAGTTACCTTTAAGATTTAATAATGCACTTACGATGTTTTCGCTTGCCGCTGCTGCGGAGGTATTAACCATAGAGATATTACCCCAATGTTCGACATCTGGGTGGTGGTCAATTTTAATCTTAAATTTGGCTTTTTTAAATCTTGGATCAGCAATTCTCTTTTCATTACCGACATCTAAGATGAATGCTAAGAATGGTTCTTTGAACCAAGACTCTGGTAAGTCTTCCATCTCAGGGAATAATCTTGGTGTGAATGTCACGTGATTATCACCAACATAATGGATTTCTTTATTTGGGAAGTTATCCTTTAACCAGGTCACTAAACCCATTTGGCTTCCTAATGCATCATAGTCAGGCATTAAATGACGGAACACGCAAATACGGTCATATCTTTTAATGGCTCTGAGCATGCGACGGATGTCTTTCATGAATGGAGCTGAGAATTCTTTGATGATTGGATCAACTTTACTCATATAAATCTCCTTCGATTATTTTAAACACATTGTATAAGCGTCACGAGCAATCATAACTTCTTCATCTGTTGGGATGACGACAACTTTAATCTTGCTATCTTTTGTGGATAATAAGCATTCTTTTCCGTGAATAGTGTAGTTTAATTCT
This sequence comes from Caryophanales bacterium, assembly GCA_016290145.1. Taxonomy (GTDB): domain Bacteria; phylum Bacillota_I; class Bacilli_A; order RFN20; family CAG-826; genus RUG13091. The sequence continues at coordinate 57,350 of JAEESX010000001.1, read as the reverse complement.
TCATCAATCTTAACGCCGAGAGATTCACCGATTAATCTGCAGACATCTCTTCTGGTTCTTGGTTCGTTTTCACCGATACCTGCGGAGAAGACGATTAAGTCACATCCGCCTAAACGGACATAGTATTGACCGATAAAGTCTGCGATTCTTCTATTGAAAATCTTATTGGCTAAGATACATCTCTTATCACCGTTATCGACACCAGCGAGAATATCACGGGAATCAGATGAACCACCGACACCTAAGAAGCCGGATTGTTTATTGAACATTTGATAGACTTCTTCAGCGGATTTACCTGTGACTTGAACAACATAGTTGAAGACACTTGGATCCATATCGCCAGTTCTTGTACCCATCATGATTCCACCTAAAGGTGTTAAGCCCATAGATGTGGCAACGCATTTGCCATCTTTAATCGCGGTGATAGAAGCACCGGAACCGATGTGGCAAGAAATAATTCTTGGGTGTTCAACGCCTTCTAAATATTTCATAGCTTCTTGAGCTAAATATTTATGGCTTGTACCATGAGCACCGTATCTTCTAATGTCATATTTTTCTGTTAATTCATAAGGAATTGCGAATGTGTAGTCTTCTTCTTCCATTGTTTGGTGGAAGGCTGTATCAAAGACTGCGATCATTGGGCAGTTTGGTAAAACTTCTTTAAATGCTTTAAAACATGTTAAGTGTGCAGCATTGTGTAATGGTGCTAGTGGGATTAAAGAACGAATCTTTTCTTCTGTATCTTCATCAAACATCGCGGATTTGCTGAAGTATTTACCACCTTGAACGATTCTGTGACCTGCTGCTTTGATTTCATCAAATGATTTGATAATTCCCTTTTCAATGAAAGCATTAACAACTGTTTTTGCGGCATCTTCGTGATTCTTAAAAACAGGGAAAGTTTGGTCTTTCTTTCCATCGTATTTAATAGTGAAAATTCCATCTGCTAAACCGATTCTTTCACAGTTACCAGCAGCTAAAACTTTTTCTTCTGGCATTTCATACAACTTAAATTTTAAGGATGAGGAACCAGAGTTGATTGTCATTATTTTTGCCATGATATATACCTCTTTTAGTCGCTAATATTATATAAATATGTGTGCACTCTTTCAATAATATTGAATGCATTTTGTGTGTCTATGTATATGTTGCACATACACAAAAAAGAAACCTATAATAATTGTGTTATAAATTTTCGGGGGAAAATCTTATGAAACTTAGGAATTCTTTAGCAATCCTTTGTTCCGCTGCTTTTTGCTTTGCTTTAACAGTAACGGCATGCAACGAAACTCATAAAAATCCTGAAGGGACTACTTGGACTATTACCTTTGACTCCAAGGGTGGAACTGCTGTTCCATCACAAACAGTTAAAGATGGTGAAAAAGCAGTCAAACCTACCAATCCAACAAAAGAGGGGTATTCATTTGTTAATTGGTATGAAGATTCTTCAGCGGTTACACCTTTTGACTTTAGTATTGCAATTACTGCAGACTGGACTCTTTATGCGGGTTGGCAAAAGTCAGATACACCAATCCCACCAGATCCACCTCAACCAACAACCTATAACTACTATATAAATATAGGTGGTGTGGAAACTGGTTTAGAATCAGTTAATAAAGATTCTGGAGATCCAGAAAACTTAGTGGCAAAATATCATGCTTCTATTTCTTCTGTTACAGCAGGACAAGCAATCTCATTTAGAAACAAACAATCTGAAACAGTAAAACCTGGTTCTGATGCAGAAGATGATACAAATAAAAACAACATCAGTGGTGACTACGATAATGGTTACACCATTCATAATGACGCCACAAACGTCGATGTCTATTTCAAAGAATGGCAAGATGGCTATTCCTTCTGGATTACAGGCTACCAAGGTGGAGTAGTCCCACCAACACCTACTGCCTATTCAGCCACAATTGGTTCAACAACTGTTTCGTTTGAAAAACAAGATAATGAGTCAAGCGACCCATCTAACCTAGTGGCTAAGTATAAAGGCACAGTGGCTTCTGTTACAGCAGGTGCTGCAATTACCTTCTATAACGGTAGTGAGGTCATTAGACCCGGCTCTGATGCCGAAGACGCACAAAACAAAAATAATATTAATGGTAGCTGGGCTGCTGGTTACACAATTCATAACGACGCAACTAATGTTGATGTTTGGTTAAAGGTTTGGAATGATGGTTATTCATTCTGGATTACCGGTTATGAAAAAGGTCAATCACAATCCGTAACTTACACATGTACAGGATTACCTAATTGGATTACAAACGACGGATGTGTCATCTTTGTTTGGGCATGGGGTAATTCCGATGGCGGTAGTTGGCACGAAGCGACATTCATCAATAGCGGTTCTGCTTTAACATTCGAAGTTGATGACGAATTAAACGGCTTCTTGCTTGCAAGATGTGTTGGCGGAACCACACAACCTGACTGGAGTATTAAATCCGGAAATAATGCTGGTCGTATTTACAATAAGACCGATGATATTGCATGCACATCTGGAACATATTCTTATGTGTGTTCTACATGGTATGCATATAACGGTTAATTGCAAGTAATAGGGGGTAGAAATTATGAAAAAGAAATTTGTTCCAATTATTACAATTGCATTAATCGCTGGATTCTTGCCCGCATGTCATAACAATAATGGCGGAAACGCTATTGTTGCGACTGCACAATATACCATCACATTCAATTACTGTAATGGTAATGCTTCTGACATAGTCAGAAAGAGTGGCGAAACCGGCAAACAAATCAAAGTTCCTGAAGGCAAAAGCTTCGGTGGTAAAATCTTTGCTGGTTGGTCCACTGAATACGATGCCTCAAAACAAATGGGCAAGCTTGATAAGATTGTCCAAGGCGAAAAAGTTCAAGTTGGTGAATCTAACCAAGTTTATTACGCTGCATATAACGTAGTTCCAGATCACACAGATGCTGAAGTTCAAGCCTATATGAATGGCTTAAAAGAAAGCAGTGTAGCAAATCACCTTTATTACCATTATTACCGTTTCAACGGTGATTATTCCGCATGGGATGTTTGGGCATGGGCTTATAAACCAGATGCCGGTGAAGGTGCAAAACACAACTGGAATTCTAATGTCGACACCTTTGGTGGTGCTTATGTTGATATCGATTTAACCCATACATACGATGGTGGCTGGAACGCCGCGACAAAAGTAATGGGTGGTACACCTGTTAACTATGCCGGTGCCACACAAATTGGTTTACAAATTGTTAGAAGTGAAACCAGACAATCCGCAAGTGGATTCTGGGTCAATGATGGTTCTAACTTATATGTCACTTTAGAAGACTACGCAATGGCGTTAAATGGTGGTGGAACTGCTTATCACATTTTCGTTGTGCAAGATAACGTTCAAGATCCACAAAAGGCACCAAGTACAAATAATAGTGACCCATTCGAAAACGATGATGGCACAAATGTTACCTATGGTAACTCCTCATATGAAACCGTTAACTGGAGCAACACACCAGCTAAGACTGCAACCGCTGCAGACTTCAAGGGTGTTGGTGTTGGTTATCAAATCATGGTCAGCAGCTTTGCTGATAGTGATGGCGACGGATTTGGTGATATCTATGGCATTACACAAAAACTCGATTACTTAGATGCATTAGGTGTTAAGGCCTTATGGTTAACACCAATTCAATTATCTGATTCATATCATGGTTACGATATTACTGACTATGAAATGGTTGATCCAAAATTCGGTTCTGCAGCATCTACAGCAGGTGTTGCAAACGGTGGTAATGTTACCTCCGCAACCGCATTAGCGGACTACCGCGAACTTATCTCTAGAGCACACGCTAAAGGTATGAAAGTGGTTATGGACTTAGTCCTTAACCATACATCCACCTCTAATAAGTGGTTCGTAAAATCAGGTAACTTAGATCCTGCTTATCGTGGTTACTATCAATGGGGCAACCACAATACACAATCTAGCGCAATTAAAGAATCTAAATCATGGTATGCCTATGGCGATCACCCATATTCATTCTATGCGAAGTTTGGTTCTGGCATGCCTGAACTTAACTACTCATATAAGACCACACGTGAAGCTGTCGAAGACATGTCTGCATGGTGGGTCAAAGAAATCGGTGTTGATGGCTTCAGATTAGACGCTGTTAAACACATTTATATGGCGGATGAAACAACCACACGTAGTGGTGACACAATTATTAAAGACGTGTCCGCTTCTGGTGATTATTCATCTAACTTAACAAAGAACTTACATTTCTTCAGAGAATTAAAAGCTTCCGTTACACAAAAAGCTGGAAAAGATGTCTTCTTCGTTGGTGAAAACTTCGATGGTCATGCTTATCAAGTAGCACCATATTATGAAGCATTCGATAGTATGTTTGACTTCTATTCATACTTCAACTTAACAAGCGCTGCCGCAACAGGTAGAACTGGTACAACTTCTGGCTATGGTACAGCAAGTGGATTCTTCACTAATACAAGCGTCTATAACCCAGCAATGGGAACTGATGTCCTTAATTCCGACTCAGCATTATCACTTGCCAAAGGCAAACAATGGAACTTCGGTGGTGCTTATAGCACATATAACGCCTACCGTGGTGATGTCTCCTTACCAGGCTTATTCACATCTAACCACGATATCGCTCGTGTTATTAACCGTGTTGCTGGTAGTGGTAACGCTACAGGCTTAGATAAGCAAGGCACAATCAGCACAAGCAACTACGATAGCTACGAAACAAGTGCTAACTTAGTTAAATTCGCCGAACTCATGATGCCAGGTTTAACCTGGGTCTATTACGGTGATGAAATCGGTATGACCGGTAACTTCCCAAATGGTACAGATGCCAATAGCGATTATGCTGACTTATGGTATCGTCAACCAATGAAGTGGACTGCTGACCAAACCGGTGACTTCATGACCGATTACTATGTAACTGGTTCTAAGATGAAGGTTCAATGGGATAGCGTTAATGCTTCTGATAAAGTCATTCCTGCAAATACCCAAATGAATCAAACTGGTAGCCAATTTGATTTAATGAAAACATTCATCAACTTAAAGACCAGAGGCGATGCAGTTAGCCAAGCCTTAATCCTTGGTTCTATCGAATACAAGTATTACTGCAATGGTGAGACATGCGCTAACGTCTTACAATTCGAACGTAAGTATAATGGCACAACTATTAAAGTTATCATCAACTTTGATAGTCATGGTTATAACTCCACAACAAACGGATTCAACTCAGGTACCGTGTTAGCAGCCTATAATGGTGCGACATTAAATAGCATTCCTGCTTATTCCGCAATTGTAGTTAAAAACTAATTTACAAAAAAGTAAGTGGCAGTCGAACAAAACTGCCACTTTTTTCTTGTCAAAAAAATGAAAAAGAAGAGGATATATTATTATCATTTTTAAATTATGTTGCGTATAATATATGTATATGTAAACGTGTGTATTCGTATTGAAACACACAGATAGGAGAATATCTATGAAAGCAAATCGTGTTTTCTTAGCGACCGGTCTTGTTTTAGCCATGGGTGCCAGTGTTGCTTTAACTGGTGTTCTTGGCATGAACAAAGATTTGAATGAAGTTAAGGCGGCCAACGAAGTTACTCTCTACATGGAAATCGCTAGTGGTATTTCATGGTGGAATGGTGATGGTGCTGAAGTCCGCGTTCACTTCTGGGGCGGTACAGCTGGATCAGAGTGGCCAGGTGCACAAATGACTTTAGTCAGTGGTACAACAAACCTCTATTCAGTTAATCTCAATGATGATCATACAAGTGCAATCTTTACACGTTGCGATCCATCCGATCATTCAGTTTGGAACAGATCATCTAAAGATGGTGGTACACCAATTACCTTACCATCAGATTATACTGTCCATAACAAATGGGTCTTAGAGGCTAATGGTACTGATTATAACGATGGTAACTATACAGGACACTGGGAATACTATGACGCCACAAACAAACATTCAGTCCATACAGTTTTAGATAATTTAGGTGTTGAAACTGTTGAAGATGATATAGAAGTCGTTGATGGTAATTCAATTCCAGCGCCATCTTATTCATTCGGTTACAACTTCACTGGATGGTATAGTGATCCACAATACACAGAAGGTAACGAAGTTACAGCTGTTACAAGTGATATGACTGTTTATGGACGTATTAGTGCTGTTTCCACTTTAAGATTTGCAGTGGATTCTTCAAGAAATACAAACTTCTCATCTCAACAAGCCTTATATTTATATGCTTGGGAAGATAATGGCAAAAATAACGGCGCTTTCCCAGGAACATCATTCCCAATTTGGGCACAAGGTCTTGATGTCCCATCCGATGCCAAAATTATTATTTCAAACGGAAGCAATAAGGATGCAGAAGGATTCAAACAAACAGTTAACATTAATATGGCGGATGCCGTTAATAACGATGTCTTAAGAATCCTTGATTCTGAAGCCGATGGCAAAGTCGAAGCCATTTGGGAATCATCCATTGATGAACCAGCAGAAGAAGGCTACTACATTTGTGGTAACTTCTCCAGCGTTCCAGCATGGAGATACTCACAAGCTGAACAAATGACAAGCACAACAGGCGAAAACGTTGCTTATGAAATGAACTTCCTTCTCGCAGTTGGTGATCAATTAAGAGTTCGTAGTTTCTTTACCGATAGACCAAATGGTCAAGCCGCTGATCAATGGGCAACCTTAGGTGATAATGGTTATGCTGATGAAACAAACGGTTGGGGTAAGAAAACTGGCGATAACTTTGAAGCCACAAAAGCTGGATACTATGATGTCTATGCCAAATATATCGGTGATGACTTCATGTTCTATGTTGCTGAACATGTTGATACATACGAAATTAGCTTAACAGCTAAGTTATATGAAGGAAGAAACTTAGTCGAAACAAGAAATCTTTCTTCTCAAATGGCATATGATGGCAGCAACTTCAATCCATCATTTGAAACCATTAGTGGTTATGTTGCATACGGTGTCTTCACAGATGCAAGTTGTTCCACAGAATATGTACCAACAACATTTAGCGCTGCTGGTCAATTATATCTTAGATATATGAGAACCGGTTACTACGTGGTCGGTGATGCCGATTTCACAGGTGGTAACGTTGGTGCTTGGAACCCAGCCGGTGGTGTTAGATTAACAACTGAATGCAACGATCCTGCTAACTTCTTAGAAGGCGCAGTTACAATTCCAAATGTTCAAGAAGCAGTTCAATGCAGACCATTAGAATTAACCGCAGAAGGCGACATCAATTGGTTAGACTTCACCTTAGGTGCAAGTTATTCATTCGCTAGCAAGAATGGCAATAACCTTGACTTCAGTAAAGGCGGTACATTCGCAGTTTATGTGAAGCTTGTTAACTATCAACCAGTCGTTTATTTAAACGAAGGTTTAGCAGCATTCAATACCAAGTTCTTAAGTGAAGTTGGTGGTGTATGTAACGAAGTCGTTGCAGGCACAAAGACAATTCAACAATTACAAGCTGTTTGGGCAGACCAAGCTGCTGCTTATGCCTCATTAAGTGGTACTGAAAAAGCAGAAGTTGAAGCCATCACAATTGATGGTGGTAATGAAAATGGCTCTGACTTAGAAAAAGTCATCGCTAAATATTCATACATTGTCCATAAATATGGAACAGCTGTTTGTAATGACTTCATTTGGGGCCAAACATATCAAGCACAAAACAGCATGAGAATGAGCATCACAAACAACAATGCTTTATACATCGCATTAGTTTCTGTTACAGTTCTCGTTGCAGGTGCAGGATTAGCATTCTATTTCTTAAGAAAAAAGAAATTAGTTAAATAATCTTACTAATACTAAATAAAGGAGTTCATTCGTGGACTCCTTTTCTTTTATAGAAAAATACAATAAAATAAACCTATGAAACTTATTGTCGATTTAGTGACATCTAGCGAGTATCCCGATAAATTTACTATTGGTGATTTACTTCGCTATAAAGATGTTGAACCAGTTCCATGGTTAATCGTTGCGGTTAACGATGTTTTCTATAAGAAACATCAGTTCGATGAAGTCTATCTCAATGATGGAGATAGAGTTGATTTAATCTACGTTCGTGGTGGTGGATAATATGGAAAAACTCACACAAGAACAATTGGATAGATATCAATACACAATCGGATTAGAAGAGATTAAAGAAGAAGGCCAATTAAAACTTCTCAATTCTTCTGTTTTAGTAGTGGGTGCAGGTGGACTTGGAAGCGCTGCTTTATTAGCGCTTGGATCCATCGGAGTGGGTCATATCGGAATCGTCGATAATGACGTTATTTCCGTGACTAATTTACCACGTCAAATTATTTATGGAATTAAAGATGTCGGTAAAGGCAAAGCCATTACCGCGAAGAAGGTCTTAAAGAATAAAAATCCTGATGTCGATGTCAAAATTTATCCATACCGTTTAGAGGAGAAAAATGCCAGAAGAATCATCAAAAAATATGACATCGTTTTGGACTGCACAGATAACTTTGAATCTAAGTTTTTGATCAACGATACTTGTGTCAAATTAAAGAAACCATTTGTGACAGCGGGAGTAATGGATTATAAAGGTCAAATTATGACAGTTATTCCTGGATCTTCTGACTTCAAATCTTTGTTTGATGAATTACCAAAATATAACCCAGATGATGACAAGTCTATCTATCCATTAGCGGTCTCAATTATCAGCAATATTGCTGCTTCTGAAGTAGTCAAATGCCTATTAAATCTCGGTGAATTGTTAATCAATTCTCTTTTAGTGGTAGACACACTTAAAACTGGTTTTAAAAAAATAAAAGTTTATAAAGAATAAGTTTTTATATTGTTAGATAAATATATCTATGATATGTTAGTTTTAATCATTCGATTTTCTATATAGTTAGGGAGTTGATTTTATGAAAGCTTTAAAAACTTTAGTCGCAATCGCTTTATCCGCTGGGGGTTTAGGTTCCGCAGTTACTTTAGGCATTGCTTCCGGCAGTATGGATAGAGCAAATGCCGCTGCCACAATTACTTCTGTGACCCTCAAAGGTAGTTTTGATGGTTGGGGAAACGGCGTTGCTTTTACAAAAGATGGTTCTGGCGATTATAACCTCACATATTCTCTTTCCACTAATGTACAATTCAAAGTTCTTGTTCAAGGTGGTGGAGACCAATGGGTTGGATACAACTGGGGTATTGATGCCAGTCAAATTGACTATGATTGCATTGATCACGATGGTGAAAATTTCAAAATGACATCATCACAATCCTTAGTATTCAAAGTTAAATCCACTTTCTACAGCAATTATGGTAGCGATGTTACCATCCATAAAAACACAATCACATCTTATACCGTTACAAAACATGCCGTTTTAGATGGTGTATTACAATCAGGAGACATTGGAACAGATATCGTTCCTTCAACAGATACATATGCTGTTCCAGCTTCAATTAAACGTGCAGGATATCATTTTGTCGGTTGGTATACTAACCAAGCTTGTACAACAGCCTATACCGCTGGTACATTAAGCGGAAATTTAGATTTATATGCTAAATACACATCATTGGTTGATGATACATACATCTATTATGTGACAGGCTCAACAAACACCTGCAACGATTACATCTACACATTTGATGGTGATAAAGAGTTTGGTAATTGGCCAGGCACTAAAATTACAGATGTTGCTGGCGTTCAAGAAGTTCATGGCGTTATGTCATTCCAAGGTACAGCACAAAATATCTACAAGATTCCATTTGCATCAGCTTCTGGTGATGATGGCTTAATTATTCACAATAATAGTGGAACACAAACAGTTGATATGTCTCTTGTTTCTCATTCCGCTTATTGGTTCATTACTGATCCTGAGTTGGTGAATTATCACAATGATGATGCTGGCGCAGCGTTAGATCTAATTCTTAATGTTGAAGCAAAGAGAAATGCTGTTACAGCTTCTGGCAATATTGCCGCATACTCAATCTGTGGCATATCTGCTTCTGATGCAGCATCCTTATACAACACTTACTATGGTTTGACCTCTAGTGTTAAAACAACATATGTTGATAACTCAACTACGTACACATACAACGGTACTGACACAGGCAACCAAACAAATGTCTCGTTTGCAGACATCATGGTTCAATTAAAAGCCATTGCTCTTAGAGGTAACCAAACAGTATTAGGCAGTTCAAGGCCGGTTGTTATTCATGACAATCATTCCGCATTAGTCGTAGTTACAATAATTGCACTTCTTACTGTTTCCGGAACAGGAACATTCTTCCTCCTCCGCAAAAAGAAAGAACAATAATTTAGAATAAATTAAAGGAGCGGAATTCCGCTCCTTTTGTTTTGCTTATTAAGATACTTTGATATCGTAACTTGGATTGCATTCTTTAATCTTAGAAATCTTCCTAGTTAAGTATTCATTAAAGCTCACATTATCAGTTCCTGATCCATCGGCTTCTCCGCGATATGCCAGTGGGAAGCTATTAACATAAGATGTGAATGAACTATTGGAGAAATCTCCATTATTTAATAGGTCTTCAATATTCTTTTGATATAACGCACGATATGCTTCTACGCGTTCAACGTTCTTGTGTTGGCTATTTGCGTCGCTTGATGCACAAATTGTTCTCCAATAGATATTCATTACTTGCCATGAACCATTACATTGCATCTTAGTGCTTTCTGCGGAGAAGTTAGTCATATATTCTTGTTTACCTTCGCATCCTGCACCTAAGCAACGATCAAAGTCATAAGGAATGACGAATGCGATTGGGTTTTCACCGCTTGTGAAGTACATGTAGTAGTTATTCGCATTATTTCTCATATCGTCGAAGTTTCCTAAAAGGAAGGCGATAGATTCATACATTAAGAATGATTTAACATCGAATACTTTTTCGAGTTTTGTTTTAAATTCTGCTGCTGTACTTGTTTTATCATTTACAACATTAAATAAGTTAAAGAGGTTTGTGTGCGTTGTATTTTTCTTTTTATTTGTCTTTAAATCATAGGATGGATGGAATCCTGTCTTGTTATCTTCTACACCGATTTGATTACCAATCGTTAAGTTTTTAGACATGTTTGCAGGTCCTCTATCTGTATAAGTACATTTGTATAAGTCGCCATCCGCGAACTCTTCACTGAAGTGTCTTTTTATAAATACACTGTCGATACATTCTAAGACTTCGTAAGTGGTGTAGATTGGGTCTTTGCCAGTGATACCAATAGTTGTTGGGGCTAATGTATCGTGCCCAGCAAGAACTCCATGGTCTCTAAATTGTTTTAAAGCAAAGCTTTGTTTAGATTTACTTAAATCATCATTTCTATTCCATTTGATATCGATTTTTTCCATATCAAAGAGTGTTCTTTTCTTTCTTGCTTTACGAGCAGCGCTATCTTCCCATGTTTTAGCAAATGGTTGAAGTTGGCTAATCGTGGTGTATTCTTCATCATCAAATGTTTCTTTAAAAGAAAGTTTGTAATGCGCTAAGCGATACATTGAGAAGTTGCCTTCATAAAGCATAGATGTACGGGACATATTACCTTTTTGTCTAATGCCAACTTCTTCAAAAGTATATGTTTGGCTATTCATTTCGATAGTGACAGTGCATGGCACATAGTAATCAAAATATGTCGAATTATCATGATCAGATTGATATCTATCAATAAATTCCGCTGCGGCTTGGCTCATTTCAATATTTATTGATAATTCAGTATTTGGATTCCAAAACGTATTATATTCTTCGCTATCTTCAATAACTGGATTATCGTCAACAATCACAGGTACATCTGGGACATCAGGTGTGTCTGGATTATCTGGTTTATCAGGATTAATTGGCTGCATCCAAGGGCATCCAGTGAGCATCAATAACGCTACTGGTGTAAGGAATAGTGGCAATAATTTCTTATTTTTCATGTCTCAATTCTCCTTTTCTACCTCTTTATGATAGAATATTTTTTGTTAAGTTATGAATATAAAAATTATTTTTGTTGATATTGACTGGACCATCTTAGATCACAATCTCCATGACTGGGATTATGAGACTATCGATGTTTTAAAAGAAGCTCAGAAAAAGGGCATTTTAGTGTATTTAAATACCGCAAGACCATATGACTCAGTTGTTCATACTGGCTTATTTAATATCTTTACCCCTGATGGTGTGGTATGCACCAATGGTGGTGTCACTTTCTGTGGTGATGAATTATTGTACGCAAATACAATTCCAGAAGATATCGTTCGTAGCATTGAAAAGATATGTAATAAGCATCATTTAGTTCTTGAACTATCCCAAAATAAAGAGAGATATTTCACCGCTAAACCAAATGTCTATGTCCATAATTATTTCTCAGTGTATGCGGAGACTATTCCTCCTATTAAAAAATATGAGAATAAGGATGTGTCCGCGATATTATTATTCGCACCTATGAAATATGACGAAGTTCTTAAAAAAGAATTCCCTAAAGAGATGAATTATCTCAGATTTGATAATTTTGGTGTGGATGTCGGTTATTTCCAAAATACCAAAGGTGATGCTGTTAAAAAGGTTTTAAAACATTTAGGACTTAAAAAAGAAGAGTCTGTTTCCGCAGGTGATTCTTTTGATGATGTCACAATGTTTAAGGAAACTGGTGTCTCTATTGCCGTGGGAAATGGTATGGATAGTGCGAAAGAGAATGCAACAATAGTGGCTCCCACAATTGGTGAGCATGGTTTAGGCCAAATATTAAAAGACCTTATTAGATAATAATTATTTGTTAAATAATTCTTAATAGTGATACAATTTTTATAAAGGAAGTCCATCATATGAAAAATAATGTTGGTATTTTGCTTCCGGTCGCATCATTACCGGGAAATCATGGCATCGGCGATTTTGGTCCAAACGCTTATGCTTTTATTCGTTGGCTCAAAAAGAGCAATTATAAATATTGGCAAGTATTGCCACTTAATCCTGTCGGACCAGGTAACTCACCATATATGTCTACATGTAGTGAAGCTATTGAACCTCGCTATATCAACTTAGATATGTTAGTGAAACAAGGACTCTTAAAAAGAGTTCCTAAGTTCCAACCAAGAACTAACTTCATCCATTATGGTGAAGTTGAAAACTTTAAAGAAAAATACTTGTGGAAAGCCTTCCAAAACTTCTTAAAAACTCCAATGAGAGGATATAAGAAATTTAAAGAAGATAATCCATGGTTAGTGCCATACGCAACATTCATCGTTTTCCGCAGAAAGAGAAACTGCCAACAATGGAATTATTGGCCAAAAGAAATGGTCCATTATTTTGATGAACACAAAGAAGTTCCAAAGGAACATGAAATGGAATGCGAGTTCCATATGTTCATGCAGTTTATCGCCTACAAGCAATGGATGCGTTTATGGGCATACGCGAAGAAGATGGGTATCATCATCATCGCTGACTGTCCATTCTATGTCGGCATCGATTCTACCGATTGCTGGCTCAATAAAGATCAATTCTTAATGGATGAAAACTATCATCCAACCTTAGTCAGTGGTTGCCCACCAGATGCCTTCTCAGATGATGGCCAATTATGGGGTACACCAATCTATGACTTTAAGAAAATGAAAGAAGATCATTATAAGTTCTTAGTTCATCGTATTGGCTATTTAGCCAACACCTGTGACTTACTTAGACTTGACCACTTCCGTGCGTGGGACACATATTGCGTTATTCCTGCGGAAGACACAAACGCCAGACGTGGTGTGTGGTGGGAAGGTCCAAGATATGACTTCTTTGATGAATTATATAGACAATATCCAAACATCAATTTAATCGCTGAAGACTTAGGTGATTTATTCCAAGGTGTTCACGATTTAAGAGATCATTATAAATTACCTGGCATGTACATTTGTGAGTTCACAATCTTTGATCTAAAAGCGGAATCAAAGCCAACACAAATTGTCTATCCAGGCACACATGATAATGAAACTTTATATGGATGGCTCAAATCTCTTCCAAAGGAAAACATCGATTTCTTAAATAAGAGATTTAACAATCCTAAAGATATGTATAAGACAGTCTTCGAATACATTTGGAACTTACCATCTTTGATGACTATTTTCCAACTCCAAGATTTAATCAAATTAGATAATCGCGGACGTATTAACTGGCCAGGTACAGTAGGGGAACCAAACTGGTGTTTTAAATTCAGAGACTTCTCTTGGAAAAAGAAAGTTAAGTTCTTCAATAAATAAAGGGGGAATTATTTATGAGAAAGACGAGATTTTGCCAAGGTGTATTAGTTGTTAGTTTGTTAGCGCTTGGTGCATTAACACCACAAATCTTTAAAGCGGCTTCTAACAACTTAGAACCTGACAACGTAGAATACGACCAACCAAAGGTTGTTTCCTATGATAATCCAGACATCTATTACAAAGCTCCTGCGGATAAAGTAACATCCGCAACAAGCGTATCAATCCATTATCACAATGATGACGCGAAATGCGCACAACGTGAATTCTGGGTTTGGTGTGCTGGTGTCAATGGTAGTGCTTTTGCCCCAACAAGTGTCTCTGCGGATGGCAAAGACATGGTTTTAACATTCGCATTTACAGGCGAACACGCTAACTTTGCGAATAAGAAAGGTATCTACTTCATTATTAAGTTCCAAAACACTTGGACTGGACAAAGTGAAAACGTCTATCTCGACTATGGAGAATTTAAACCAGATGCTTCTGGCAAAGCCGAAGTATGGTGTATTCCTGGTGAAGGTAACCAAATCGAAAAATATCCAAACGAAGCCTTAACGAAGATGGATAGATTTATGTCTGTCACCTTCACAAGTTGGAAAACTATCGAAGTTATCGCTACAACTGTTCCTTCAACTTATCAGTTGTATGGTTTAACTAGTAACTATATGGCCAATCAAATGTTAATTGGCGAAGAAGGATTGCCCCGTTATCAAATTGCTTCCGGCAGTACACCAACATGTACAGATGTGACATACAATTCTCTTCCATGTAAGAAATTCACAATTACATTGAACTACACCGCAAAAGTGAATGTTCAATACATGATTAGGGGTGTGTTCCCACAATATCCTGAATATACAAAATCTAAATATGCAAGTTTCCAAAAGTTATATGAAACTCCTAGATTTAGACAATATTACACATACAACGGTAATGACTTAGGTGCGGTTGCCGGTGGTGAAAGTACCACATTCAAATTGTGGGCACCAACCGCGGCTAATGTTCGTTTAATGCTCTATGATAAGGGCGTTTCTTTGGACTATGCTGAAGAACATCCAGAGCAAAACTTATCCGCAAGTGATGATTTCCGCGCATATGATATGGCATTCTTACCAGGTGGTGTTTGGCAAGTCACAATCGATAAGTCATTACATGCAAAGTATTACAAATACATGGTTTACAATTCACTCGGTTCATCCGAGGTTGTTGACCCATACGCAAAAGGTATCGGTGTCAATGGTGAAAGAGGCGAAGTCATTAACTTCACCTACACCAACCCAGGTGGCTGGAATAATGTTCCATTAAAATGGGATGGCGAAGAAGGATATGATATTGCTTATCCAAACGACCTATCAGTCTATGAAACACACATCCGTGATTTAACAATGGATGATACATGGAATGGTCAACAATTAGAAGGTACATATTCAGCATTCGCAGAATCTGGCACCACATATTCTTCAAACGACACAACAGTCACAACTGGTTTTGACCACATTGAAGAATTAGGTGTAAAAGCCGTTCAATTAGAACCTATCTTTGATAGTGATAACTTAGAAGGTTTAGACGAACGTTCATATAACTGGGGCTACAATCCAGTGAACTATAACTGTTTGGATGGTTCTTATGCGACAGATCCATATAGAGGTGAATCTCGTATTACTGAATTCAAGAAAATGGTTATGGCGTATGCGAATAACGCAAACCATACAAGAATCATTATGGACGTTGTTTATAACCACGTTTCAAGCGCACCAAGCAGTTGCTTTAATAAGATTATGCCTGGCTATTACTTCCGTATGACCGAAAACAGCGACTACTATGATGGTTCTGGCTGTGGTAACGAAGTTAAGACAGAAGCACCAATGATGAGTAAATACATTGTTGATTCCTTATGCTTCTGGGCCAAAGAATACAAAATTAAAGGTTTTAGATTTGACCTTATGGGCTTAATTGACTGGCAAACAGTGAAGAAAGCCGCTCAAGAATTATATAAGATTGACCCAGATATTTATCTCTATGGTGAAGGATGGTCTGCTGATGGTTCTTCCGGAAATATGCAAAACCACGAAGAAGGCGACCCTTACTATGGTAACTGGGGTTCTGATACATGGACCGTCTATAACAAGCTCCAAAAGGACGGAAATATGTGTTTTGTCGGTACATTCAACAATGCAGGTAGAGATGCCTTTGCTGGTGAAACCGGTAAAATCGAAGAATGGGGCTTCATCGATCAAGGTAGTTCCGATGTCGGTGAAAAGTCTTATAAGATTGCTGATTTATTAGTTGGCTATCATAGTGGACAAGAAAGAGTGGATCCAAACCAATGTATCAACTACGCATCTTGTCACGATGACTTCGCTTTATTTGACCACTTACTATATAGTATGAAAGCCACCGGTAGTGCGGACTATACCGCTTTAGCGTGTGCTTCAACCGCTGCTGTAGAATGTGCCATTATGTTCTCTAATGGTGTTGCATTCATTAGAGGTGGCGAAGAAACATTCCAAAGCAAGCACGTAAGCGCAGAAGATTTAGCAACCTATGGTTATGAAAGAACCGCTCAAATCGGTGATGAATACGTTTCCAGCAACTCTTATCGCTTAAGCGATTATACAAACGCGATGAGATGGGACCGTAAAGTGAAGATTGGTTCTGTAAATACAAAGCAATACTATGATGCAATTAAAGATTCCGTGGCAACACGTGAAGTCTTGCCAAAATATAACAAACAACAATTAGATGAACATGTCCCATGGGATAGTGGTTCTCCAATGAACTTCTGGAACAGAGGAGATGGCAGCACGGTTATCGGCATGAAGAACAATGATTACTTCTTCTTTATTGCTGGCTGTAATGATGACAACATCCCATTCAGCGCCATCAATCAATACCAAGTTGAAATGTTCAATTCTAACCCAGCATATAACTGGAAAACTCATTCTGGCACTAACTACCTTAAATTAGGTTGGTATATGTGCGTGTGTTTGACTAAATAATGGAGGATAAAATGTTATGAAAAAAAGTTTAGTTTTATTAGCAATTTTAACTTCATTCTCTCTTGTCGCTTGTGACCCAAATCAAGGCGGTGGAGGTGGCGGTGGAAACAACAATGACAACCGCCAAGAAATAACCGTTAAGTTCTATGGTGACTATAACCAAAAAGTCATCGAAAACGTATATTATACTTGTAAAGTATATAAAGGTGATAAAATCACTGATATCCCAGCGGATCCAACAGAACCATTCTATCCAGAATTCCCTGTTTTTAAGGGTTGGTCCGTTAAGGAACTTATTGGTAGTGAAGAAGACTTATGGAACTTTGCTACAGACATAGTAGATACAGATGATAATACTATGTATTTATTTGGCTATTGGGCAGCCGAAGGCGAGTAAATCAATAATTGACAATTATTACTCGGTTGCTTAATAATAAAAATGTCTTAATTTTAGGAGGAAAACTTTTTGATGAAAAACAAAATTTTGACATGTATTTTCTCTGTCGGTTTAATGCTCGGTTTAGCAGCATGTCCAAAAGGCAACGCTAACGAAAGCAAAGTCTTAGAAGATACAAACAATGCAGCCTGGGTTTTACACGGCAACTTCTTATTGGCCGATGGTGAAACAACAAATGGCTGGAATGGTAAAGACAACGCACTTTACGAAGCTTCCAAAATGACCGCTATTAGTATTAAAGAGGCCAAACAAATCAACAAAGAAGTTGGTGAAAAATTAGCTTCCAAGAAAGTTAAGTATCTTTACAAATACGAAGGCGCCATTTTTGGTAAAAATGATGCTGGCTTCTCAAAGAAATTCTTAGATGAAGAACGCAACATGTTCCAAGCCAATGGTTCCTATGTCTTCAAAGCAGCAACAGTTTCTTATGATGCTGAAGAAGAAGTCTACGCAGAACAACAATGGATTCCAGATCCAAGAGTGTCTCACGCTGAGTCCTTAGATGGAAATATGTTCTTCCCACGTTGGACAGAAACATTTGACGAAGATGGTTTCTCATGGGCAGACGACAATGTCGTTCGTTCCGGTGCTGGTGTTTACACAGTTATCGTCGCACAATATGATGTTGCTGTTAGTGAAACACAACCAAACTTCGGTTTTGCAGTCGTTAAGACAGCAGACGTCGAAGGTGGCTTAGAATATACACCATTACAAAAATTCGTTCCAGCAGATCATACCTATGGTATCATCGGTCTCGGTGGTGAATGGGGTTCTGATAATATGCCTTTGACATTAGCCGATGGCGTTTATAGCGCAGAAGTTACAACAAGTGGACAAGATAACTTCAAAGTCCGTGCTGATGGTGATTGGGATTACAGCTGGGGCTTTGCTTCCGTCTCTTCCGATTCCACATTCCCATTCACAAATGCAGAAGGTAACATCGGTGTTGGCGCAGGCCACTTCAGAGTTGAATTAAGATTCAGCGGTGTCAATGCTTCCATTAAGTTAGTCGACCTCGCTGCCTAATCAACAAATAGTTATAAATAACTAGAAGGAACGCTTCGGCGTTCCTTTTTCTTTTCAAAAAGAAAATACATGCTAAAATATCAGTAGGTGATAAATATGAAAAATACAAAGGTTATTCTTTTCCCTTTACTAGCGTGTTTTGCTTTTAGCATGACTGCATGTCCAAATAACAATAGCCCAATCGAAGAAAATCCTGATGGCTATACTGATGTGCTTCCAGAAAATAACGAAGGCAATATCCTTCAAGCGTTTAACTGGAAATACTCCGATATTAAAGATAATCTCTCTGGCATTGCAAATGCTGGATTTAAGGCTGTTCAAACATCACCTGTTCAACAGCCAAAAAGTGGTGGACCAATGTGGTACAGCTTCTATCAACCAGTTAGCTTCTCCATTGGCACAAATTCCCCACTTGGTACAAAACAAGAATTAATCGATTTATGCGAAGCCGCAGAAACATATGGCATCGCAATCATTTGTGATATCGTCTTTAACCACACAGCGAATATCGCTGATGGTGAACTCGAAAGCGATGGAACACCAAAGGTGTGTCCTGAAGTTGAAATCTATGAACCATATTTATATCAACATAGAAATGATTCTTCTAATCCAACATTCCATCACAATAAGAACGCAACCGGTTCTGGTGCAATCACTCAATATTATGCATATGGCGATTTACCAGATTTAAATACCGCGAACACATACGTGCAAGAAAGATGCCTATCCTTATTAAAAGAATGTATTGATGCTGGTGTTGATGGATTTAGATTTGATGCTGCAAAGCACATCGAAACTCCAAGAGATCCACAATATGCATCTGACTTCTGGCCAAATGTCTTAGGTACTGCGAAAACGTATTATCACGAACAAACCGGTAAAGATTTAATCGCCTATGGCGAAATCTTAAATGATGTCGGTGGTAATAGAGATATCAGTTTCTATACCGAATATATGAAAGTTACTGATAACACATATATCTCAAAGATTAATGCAGCATCTGTTTCTGGCGATGCCTCTAAAGCCTTAGAAGCCACAATGAGAGGCGATACCGCAGCCAGTAACTTAGTGACATGGGTGGAAAGCCATGACACATACGTTGATGCTTCTAATCACGTTTCTAATAGAAAGACAGCAAGACAATACGCGATTATTTCTTCTAGAAAAGATTCAGTCTCCATGTACTTAGCAAGACCAAACGAAAACGTTGACGTTGCGACAATGGGTGACTATTTCTTCGAAGAAGAAGTCGTGGGTGTTGGCAATAGATTCCATAACCGTTTCTTCGGATATGAAGAAGACCAACACGCAAAAGAGAATGTTTATATTAACGAAAGATACAAAGAAGGCGAACTTTCAGGCGCTCTCCTTGTTAGTTTATCTGGTGCCTGTGAGATTGAACTTAAATTCAATCATCTCAGCACAGCGGTCTATTATGATCAATTAAGTGGACAAGCAATTACCGTGAGAAATGGCAAAGCCAAAGTCACATTTGATGAACGCGGTATTGTTGTTTTAACACAATCCAAACATGAATTAAGACCAACAATTGAAATTTCCGATAGAAGCAAATCCTTCGCCGGAACTATGAATGTTGTTCTCAATGTTAAAAATGCGGAAACCGCAACATACAAAATCAATGGTGGAGAAGCAGTGAGTTTTTCAGGTAAGACTACAATTACAATTGGTAACGTTGTTGATGCTAACAATATGATCAACATCGATATCCAAATCGCTAATAAAGAATTCTCCGCTGTAAGACACTTACATTTCCGTAGAGTTACTTTAATTGATGGATACTTTAATGTTGTTAATTTAAATCCTAATTATTTATCAGATTATGAATTATATTACTGGGCCTGGGGTGGCAGTAACAAAGGAATATGGCTTAAGAACTATACCGTTCAAGATGGTATTGTCTTAATTAACTTCTCTAGTACCAACTATACTGCATTCCTTTTAGCAATATTTGCTAAAGGCCATGTAGTTCCAAATGTTAATGAATGGGATGGAAGCCTTATTAAACAAACAGGCGACATCTATGTAAATACAGGTTTCTACGACGCTACTAATTTCTAGGGGAGAAATAAGGAGATACATTTATGAACAAGAAGATTTTGCCTCTTCTTACATCCTTAGCGTTAACGGTGACGCTAGTTGGATGCAATCCATCTAACAACAATGATGATGGTGAATTCGGTGAAGACGAAGTCGCGGAAGAATTAACTCTTCCTACAAATGTCACGCACTACACTTTAGACGAGACTGATTACGATTCTTTATCCGAACAAGCGACAGACACAATCCGCGTGTTCTATCGCCGTAACGATGTGACCGATGACTATGCTAACTACATCGGCTGGCGCATCTGGGCTTGGGACAAACAAGGTGGTAATGGCTGGTGGTATGAATTTACCAAATATAACGCCTATGGTGTTATATGTGAAATTCCAGTCAGTGCAGTTGCTGCAAATGGAACAAGCATTTCAAAATTAGGTATGGTTGTTACAAACTGTGCTTCACAAACCGCAACTTGGGAAGGCGCTTACAACAAAGATCCAAACTGTGACTTAGATGCTGAGATCGCCGCAATGAATCCAGGTGGTATTCAAAGATTATATGTGAAGACCGCAACCGAATCTGTTTTCTACACACAAGAATCCGTGTTTATGTCCTCAATGAGTTACGCAAAACTCAATGATATGAAGACTGTTCGTCCAGTTTTCTATACCACAAATAAGGACTTCAAATTATATAAGAAGAGATTCACAATCACCAAGAATGGTGTGGAAGCCAATAACTTCAAGATTGAAGACTTCAAAATCACAAAATCCGGTGGTTCTTATCAAGTAGCTGCAAACTTAGTATTTGATACAGAATTTGCTCTTAACGATGCTGTTGTCGTTAAATATAGAGTCGCCGCTAATTACTATCCAACATGTGTTGCTAACTTAGTCTCTATCTACGATAGTGCTGACTTCAACACTAAATATTCATATACAGGTAATGACTTAGGCGCCAAACTCGATAGTGAAACTGCACCAACAAAGACCACATTTAAGGTTTGGTCCCCAGTTTCAAGCGCTATGGTGCTCAATGTGTACAATACTGGCGATTATGAAACAGAAACACAACCAGCCGCCACATATCCTATGACATTAGGTGAAAAAGGTGTTTGGTCCGTAGTTGTTAACCAAAACTTAACAAACAAATATTACACATATACCGCCACAAACTCTGCTGGCACAAACGAAGTCGTTGACCCATATGCAAAATCCAGTGGTGTTAATGGCAGACGTGGTATGGTTGTTAATTTCAGCCAAATCAACTCTGAAATCACAGGCTGGGCTGCTGATCAAAGATATAACTATGGCAATCCAACCGATGCATCCATTTATGAAATGCACATCCGTGATATGACAATTAATCCTAATAGTGGTGTTTCCGCAGCTAACCGTGGCAAATACTTAGGTTTAACAGAAACCGGTACAACATATACCAATAACGGCATAACCGTTACAACTGGTTTAGACCACTTAGAAGAATTAGGCATCACACACGTTCAAATCCAACCAACATATGACTATTCATCAGTTGATGAAAGAAATGTTCCAGCGGATTTAAGCGCAACAAATTATAACTGGGGTTATGACCCACTTAACTATAACTGCTTAGAAGGTAGTTATTCCTCTGATCCATATGATGGTGTGGCAAGAATTAAAGAATTCAAACAAATGATTATGGCCTTACATGGCAAGAACATTAACGCCATTATGGACGTTGTCTATAACCATACATCTGGTTTCTCAGACAGTAACTTTGAAAAATTAATGCCTCTTTATTATCACCGTACAAAAGGTTCAGGTACCGCATATAACGGTTCTGGTTGTGGTAATGAAATGGCCACAGATAGATTCATGGTTAACAAGTTCGTTCGTGAATCTTGTAAGTTCTTTACCGATGAATATCATTTAAGCGGATTCCGTTTCGACTTAATGGGATTAATCGATAACCAAACTATGATTGATGTCTATAACGATTGCAAAGCAATCGATAATAGAATCTTAGTCTTTGGCGAACCATGGACTGGTGGTAGTTCTAAACTTTCCGGTGGCACCAAGGCCGATGATTTAAAGAATCAACAAACAAATCAAAACTCTTTAGCACAAAGCTTCTTTGCCGGTAATAACGTCTTAGTCGGCGCTTTCTGCGATGGCTTTAGAAATGCTGCAAGAGGAGACAATGGTCCTGGTACAGGTTATGTCCAAGGCGTTGCCGCAAACGGTACATCTTTACTCCCAGGTATCAAAGGTCAATTCAATGCAAATCAAAGTAGTGTGCAACCATCTCAAGTCATTAACTATGTGTCTTGCCATGATAACTACACACTTTACGATCAACTCATCCAAACATTACCAAATAACAGAAACTTCGAAATGGCTTATACACAAGCCGAATCCTTAGTCTTCTTAGCGGAAGGTATTCCATTCTTACAAGAAGGTGAAGAATTTATGAGAAGCAAAGCTTATGAAGTTGAAGGCGAAACCAAATACAGTGGTAACTCCTATAATGTTGGTGACTTCATCAACAATATGGATTACTCCTTAAAGGTTGCTAACGAAGACACAAATAATTACTTCAAAGACTTAATCGCCTTACGTAAGCAAGTTGCCGCTTTAAGACTTAATAGTAGAAACGAAGTTAATTCCGTAATGTCAGGCTTAAATAGTGTTAACGGTTTAATCAGTTATAAACTTACATTATCCGGTGAAACATACGTTGTTTATCACGCATGTAACGCTGCCACAATTAACCTTGATGCTTCATACAAAGTCTTACTCACCAATGATTCAAACTTAAATATTGGTAGTAACTATCAAATGCTCAATTTAGCGGCCAACGGTTCCGTCATCTTAAAAGCAAACTAAAATATCATGAATAAAAAGAATCGTATTAGAACATATCCAATCAAGCCATTAGTCATCTTTTTAGCGATTTGCTTCGTCGTTTCTTTGACTATGGATATCTTATTCATTTTCTTAACTAAAGAAGAGTGGGTGATCCGTATTTTGATATGGATCTTCTGCTCTCTTTTTGCGGTTGCTTCAGCGATTGTATTAGTTTATCAACTAATGTTTTATGTCGCTGTAGACGAAGAATATTTCTATAAGTACGTATTACTCACACCTCACAAGATTCCGATTTCTAAAATCGAGAAAATCGTCAATCGTGATGGCTTCTATGAGATATATGTAAATGGTAGAAAAACATCTTCGTTTGTGGGCAACACAAATGAGGGACAACAAATGATTGTCTTTCTTGAAAGAAAAGGTGTGAAAATTGAATGGTAAAAAATACTACATTTTCCAATCAAAACAGGTTAAAATACATAATGTATTAGAATATAGGCATAACCAAAAATATATAGGAGATTTTTTATGGCTAATTTAAAACTCAGTCACATCTACAAGGTGTACGAAAATGGTCACAAGGCTGTCAATGATTTTAATATTGATATCCAAGACAAAGAATTCATCGTTTTCGTTGGTCCATCTGGATGTGGTAAATCAACAACTTTAAGAATGATCGCTGGTCTTGAAAACATTACCTCCGGTGATTTATTTATTGGTGATACACTCGCTAATGACTTGGAACCAAAAGATAGAGATATCGCAATGGTGTTCCAATCCTATGCGTTATATCCACATATGACCGTTTATGACAACATGGCGTTCGGTTTAAGAAACAGACATATGCCAGAAGATGTCATTCAAGAAAAGGTCTTGGAAGCCGCGAAAATGCTCGATATCGAAGATTATCTCGATAGAAAGCCAAAAGCGATGTCTGGTGGTCAAAGACAACGTGTTGCGTTAGGTCGTGCACTTGTTCGTGATCCAAAAGTCTTCTTACTAGATGAACCATTATCTAACTTAGACGCTAAACTCCGTGCTCAAATGAGAACAGAGATTACAAAATTGCATAAGAAATTAGGTACAACATTCATTTACGTTACCCATGACCAAGTCGAAGCTATGACAATGGGTACAAGAATCGTTGTTATGAAATTAGGTTATGTTCAACAAATTGACACTCCTATGAATTTGTATAACAAACCATACAACAAATTCGTTGCTGGATTTATCGGCACACCACAAATGAACTTCTTCGATGTTAAATTAACACGTAAGGGTAAAGATGTTGAAATCCTCTACCCAGATGGAAGCAAATCATTGGTTAAATATGAATCCGTTTCTAAGATTCATAACAAATACCTCGATGGTGAAACAACCGTCATCTTAGGTATCCGTCCAGAACACATCAACTTATCCGAAAAGAAGACAGACTTAAAAGCCTCTGTTACCGCTGTTGAACATTTAGGTAATGAATGCATTATCTATGGTGTTTTAGGTGAAGCTGGTGAAGAATTCACCATGAAGGACGAAGGCAAGAATGTCATCATCAAGACAGTTGAAGGCGTGAAGGTCGAAGTCGGCGATCAAATCTACCTCGAAATCCAAGAAGAAAAATTACACTTATTCGATAAAGAAACCGAAGTTACATTACTTAACCCAGTTCCAAATTATTCCGTCTTTGATGGTAAAGTTGCTGGTGAAGAATTATCTATCTTTGGTAGCAAAGTGAAATTACCAGAAGCCTTAAAAGAAGCAATTGGCGAAGCCAAAGAAGTCGAACTTGAAGTTCCTCCATTTGCCGTTGTTCCTGGTAAAGACTACTCCTTAAAAGTTGCTAAGGTCGAAGAAGTGGAAGGCGTTAAACTCGCTTACTTAGAAAACGAAGACTGCTACTTATTCGCTATCGTCGATGATAGTGTTAAAGAAGGCGCGAAATATAACTTCTCATTAAGAAATGACAAAGTCAGAGTCTTAGTGGAAGGTCAACCAGTCTTAGAACCAATCGGTGAACAAGAATTCATCGAAGGTACATTCAAGAAGAAAGAACATGGTCGTAATAAGATTGACTTCTTCTATAGTGTCGAAGGCGATGAAATCCCAGCACCAGTCGAATGTGGTTATAAGATTAACGCTGTCGAAGGTAACAATTGTTACAAGAAGACCTATCGTTATGTCTTTGATAGAAAGTCTATCCAATTAGACCAAGAACTTGGCTTAATGGGCAAGGTTGAAAAGGTCTTAAGATACGGCAACCAAGACTACGCAAAAGTCGTTATTGGCAAGCAAGAATTATTAGTTGAAGTCGCTCCTGATTTCGCCGCGGAAGAAGTCAAAGTCTTCCTCGATGGCAATGCATTTGAAGTCTGGCAAAAAGAAATCGACTTCCGTATTTGCTAATCTGTAAAATACACAACTTAAACCACCTTTATGGTGGTTTTTAATAATACTTATCATATGGAACCAGTGGATAAAACTACCGACGTTACTTTAAATAATGTCGAGCAAAAACCTGCTCAAAAACACGTTAATACAACAACATTACCAGATAATAGTAAGCCTCATTTTATGATGCGTATTGCTGGTGGTTTAATTGACCTTTGTTGTTTAGTTTTAGCGATTTTTGGTTTGTTCTTTTTACTCTCCATTTCTCCAATGGGTAATGGCTTAAGAGAAAACAAAGAAGCCATGGTGTATATCCAAGATAATTACAAGGTCACCGAACTCGTTGAAGGTAGTGGTGAAACATATGGTCATAAAGTATACGAAAACGATCCTTCTTATGGACTATATACAACCTATCTAGTTCATGAAGCAGACGAGTCTGGATATAAGTATGTTGTCGTAGACAATGAAACTATATCTGATGAAGTTAAAACCGCTTACGCAAAGGCTGTTAAGGCCGATGCAAATTATAGTGCTTGTTCCTTTGATTATCGTTTAATGGAATATGGAATTACTTGCTTAGCAGGCTTTATTTCCATGGGTATTTTCTTACTTATGGTTCCTCTTCTTAATAAGAGGAGAGCCACACTTGGCAAGCTCTTTGCGGGTACACAACTTATTAATAGTAAATATTATGTTCCTGCGAAGTGGTACCAGGTTTTAGGCCGTTTCTTCTTCCAATTCATTGTGGAAGGCGCATTACCTTATTTATTCTTAAGTGGATTTACAATTATTCTTCCAATTTTATTAATCCCAGGTGTTTTATTCATCATCACCTTAATTGATCGCAAAAACGGAAGAACTCTTCACGATTTTGTTTCAGTCACAAAAGTTATTGATAAAAGGACTTATATTCCACTAAGCGAACAATAGGCTTTATATTACATATAAGGAGAAAAATGAATATTGTATATTTCATTTATGAAAACTATAATAAATATGAATACAACAAAAGCTAAAAATAGAGGAGATAATTTATGAAAAAGAAATCTTTGTTTTTATGTTCCGGTTTAGTATTTTTGTGCTTGAACACAATTACCGCTTGTTCAGGTAAGAAAATCGTTATTTGGGTTGGTTCTGAATCAGTCGAAGTTTACACCAAGTTAGCTGCGGCCTTTAAAGAAGCAAATCCAGAATTTGGCTATGAAATCAGTATCGTTGGTGCTGATACCGGTACTGCCGCAGCAAGTATGATTCAAGATAATACCGCTGTTGGTGATGCTGTTACTATTGCCCACGATAACATTGGTAAATTATCTCAACTCTCCTATATCGCTCCAATCGTTGATAGTTATGATGATGGCTTATCTGCACAAATCGACGCTGATAACTCACCAGAATTCTTAAAAGCAATTACAAACATCTTAGGTAATGACGATAGATTCAATTACACATTCGCCGTTCCTTATATCTCCCAAGCTTTGTTCTTATATTACGACACACGTTATGTAAGCGATGAACAAGCTCAAAGCTTTGAAGGTTTAATGCAAGCTGCAGCAAACTATGATTCTACATATGGTGCTGATGGCACAAAAGCATTTATCAACACTGGTGTTGATGGATATAACTTCTCATTCTCAGTGCTACATAGAAATATCACCGCTGGTAATATCTCCGAATTAAGACTTTACGAAGCCGGTGATCGTTATGACTGTTACAACCAATTCAACGAACAAGTCGCTGTCGTTAAATGGATGCAAAGAGTCTTAGAAAACAAAAATGGTACAACATTCGACTTTGGTGGTGCGACATGGGACAACCTCATTAACAACCACAAGTCATTATCTGTTATCGGTGGTGCTTGGCACTTCAACGCATTCAAAGCTGCAGTTGGTGAAGAAAATGTCGGCTGTGCTCCAATCCCAACATTTACATTAACATCCGAAGATGTCGCTGGTATTGAACAAGTCAATTATCCAAATGATCTAGGCTTACCAGAAGAACTCAGAGGTAAGGTCGACCCAGCTCCAACAGCTGGTACAGTCTTACGTGGTGGTTCCTTCGTTGACTGCAAGTGCTTCGTCGTTAATATGGCAAGCGTTTCTGGTAATCCAGAAAAATACACAAAGATTTGCCAAGTCTTAAAGTATTTCTCTAATAAGACAAGCCAACAACAATCATTCAAAGAAGCGTACAACGTGCCTGCATATATGGGCTCTGATGAATACATCGCTACATTAACAACAGATGATGTCAGTGCATCAGTTCTCTCCATGGCGAAGGCTCAAACCGGAATGACACCTTATGGCATTCCTCAACCATTCTCCACAGGTACTCTTAATACTTATTACTATTCCAAAAACTGCCCAGACTACTACGTCCAATGCATTAAGAAAAATGGTAGTGGTGACTCAGTTCAATCCATCCGTGAAGTTTTATTCAAGATGGAATACGTTTGGAAACACGGTGCCACTCCTGCAAAGGACAAATACCCATCTTCTTATCCAGCAGAAACAACAGAAAAACGTAAATAAATAATGTTTAGAAAGGAGGAACTATATGGCTGAAATAGTTGAAAAATCTTATAAAAAAGAGAACATATTTGTTCGCTTTGGCCGTGGATTTGTCAGATTCTTCACCAAGAGCATTCCAAATTTCTTTGTAAAGACTCTTCCAGGATTCTTTATTAAGATTGGAAAAGGTATCAAAAACTTCTTCGTTACCTTTGGTAAAAGATTCGTTGACGGCTCAATCGGAACAAAACTTTCCCATTTCATCTTTGGCTCAGGAAACTTATTCCGTGGTCAAATCATTAAAGGCATTATCTACTTGTTGTTACAAGTTGGATTTGTCCTCTATATGGTGCTTTGCCCAGGCATTAAAGGTCCAAACAACACAATGATTCCAACTGGTTGGAAATCACTTGTTAATCTCGGCTTAAACCAAGCTGACATTGTGCCAGATAATAGATGGACACCTAACACCGTTATCAGTTCTCCTAACTCATTCCTCTATATGTTGGTTGGGTTAGCAACTATCGCTATTATTATTCTTTACATTATCGTTTGGTTAAGTAACATCAAGAGCGCTTACTTAGCAGATACCGCTGTTAAGGAAGGACGCAAACCATCCTCATTCAAGGATGATATCCTTGCGTTGTTCGATAACCGCTTCCACATCTTAATGTTAACACCAACATGTTTAGCGGCCTTAATCTTCACGTTATTACCGACAATACTTATGATTTGTATTGCCTTTACAAGTTATAACGATTTCGATATGACCGCAGCAGGAACTACCTTATTCCACTGGACCCATTTCGCGAACTTCAAAGCGATCTTCACAATGGACAAAGCATCTAGCTTAGGTGTTGAAATTGGCGCAAGATTCTTACCAGTTCTCGGTTGGACATTCCTCTGGGCTATCTTGGCAACATTCAGCTGCTATTTCGGTGGTATCTTACTCGCAGTCTTAATTAATAAGAAAGGCTTAAAAGGTAAGAAAGTATTCCGTACAATCTTCATCCTTACAATCGCCGTTCCTCAATTCATTTCCTTGCTTATTATGAGAAACCTCTTAATGAGCACAGGTCCTGTGAACTCCCTATTAATTAACTTTGGATTAATCAAGGATCCAATTAGTTTCCTTGGTCAAAACCAAGGAGATAACCCATGGATTGCTCGTTTGATGGTTGTTATCATCAACATGTGGCTTGGTATTCCATACACAATGTTAATGACATCAGGTATCTTAATGAACATTCCTGCCGACTTATATGAAGCCGCAAGAGTGGATGGCACAAGTAAACCAAAGATGTTCTTCAAGATCACTCTTCCTTACGTCGTGTTTATTACCACTCCATACTTGATTGGTAGTTTCGTTGGAAACATCAACTCATTCAATACCATCTTCTTGTTAACAGGTGGTGGACCTGCCATCGTCAGTGAAGGCGCGACATATAAAGCTGGTCAAACAGACTTATTAGTCACATGGTTATACAAATTAACCATTGAAAATGGTGATTACAACACCGGTGCTGTTATTGGTATCTTCACCTTCATCATCACCGCGACAATTACATTGATCACCTATAGAAGAAGTAAAGCTTATAACGAGGAGGATACATTCCAATAATATGAGTACAGAAGTATTAAAGGAACAAGAAGTCATGGATGTAGAGACTTCCGCAGCAGTTCCTCCAAAAAAGAAAAAATATCGTAGCCAAAAAGGCGCGGAAATTACTTCATTAGTATTTTCTTACATCGTCTTATCTATCTTGGCTATCGTCTGGATCATCCCAATCCTTTGGATTGTTCTTACAGCCTTTAGAGGCGGCCTTGATAATGGTCATGGTATCGTGTCCTCCGATTACTTCCCATCATCATTCGGTATCGACGCCTTTAAAGAATTATTCACTGGCAGCTGGCTAGGCGTGGACTTCTATTTCTTAAGATGGTTCGCTAACACATTAGTCATCGCTGTTATCGACTGTGTCGTTTCCACATTATTAGTCTTATCCGTGGCATACTGTATGTCTAAGTTAAGATTCAAAATGCGTAAAGCATTTATGAACATCACAATGATTCTCGGTTTATTCCCAGGATTCATGTCCATGATTGCTATTTACTACTTATTAAAATCCTTCGGTTTAACCGGTAATACCGGTGACAATGCATGGATCAACCTCGTTGGTTTAGTCCTCGCCTACTCCGCAGGTGCAGGCTTAGGCTTCCAAGTTGCAAAAGGCTTCTTCGATGTTATTCCAACATCATTAGTCGAATCCGCAAAACTCGATGGTTGCACAAACAGCAAGATCTTCTGGAAGATTATTCTTCCATTATCAAAACCAATCATTATCTATACCGCATTAATGAGCTTCACTGGCCCATGGATGGACTTCATCTTCGCCAAAGTCATTATCGGTGGTGGTAACCCAGGTTGGTGGACCGTCTCTGTTGGTCTTTACTCCATGATGTACGGTAACCAATATGATGCTTCTATGTTCACGATCTTCGCAGCAGGATGTGTCGTTGTCGGTATCCCAATCGTCGGATTATTTATGGCCTTACAAAAATACTACGTTGAAGGTGTTACCGCCGGCGCAGTTAAAGGCTAATAAAAGAAACACTAAAAAGAATAAAGTCGTTAGATTTCTAGCGACTTTTCTTTTTGTCTATCGCGTACGTGTGTTATTATGTATATGGCGAAGATTCGCTATTACGGAGGTTTTAATATGGCTTACGGTTTAACTTATGACTTCTTAATGGGTCAATGTATTGATGCTCACAACTATTTTGGTGCTCATTTCGTGAAACAAAATGGCGTTGATGGAGTTGTCTTTAGATTATATGCCCCATGTGCAAACGACGTTTCTGTCATCGGTGAATGGAATGGCTGGGATGTCGGCGCAAATAAAATGAATAAAATCGATGATTGTGGTATCTGGGAAGTATTCGTTCCAGGACTACAAAATTATCAATCATATAAATTCCATTTCTTAAACGCTAAAGGTAAATATGTCGATAAGATTGACCCATTTGCCTTCTTCGCAGAAGTAAGACCTGGTACATGTTCTAAGTTATTCGATAATACAAACTTCGCATGGCACGATGATCCATGGATGAAATCAAGAACCCGTAACTTCGATAGTGCAATGTCTATTTATGAAATGCACTTAGGTTCTTGGTATGGCAAAGCTGAAGATGGCCATACCTTAAGCTATGAAGAAATCGCCGATAAGTTAATCCCATATATTAAAGGTATGGGTTACACCCATGTTGAATTTATGCCATTAATCCATCACCCATTCGATGGTTCTTGGGGATATCAAGGAACTGGTTTCTTTGCCGTTGATAGCAAATATGGAAATCCATTCCAATTAATGAGTTTAATCGATAGATTACATCAAGCCGGTATCGGTGCGATTATCGACTTTGCTCCTGTCCACTTCGCAAAAGATAAATGGGCATTAGCAGAATACGATGGCACAAAGATGTTTGAATATAACAACCGTTGGAGAGTTTCTCCTTGGGGCTCATATCAATTTGATTTAGGAAAAGACCCTGTTAGAAGCTTCTTAATGAGCGCAATCAATTACTTCGTCGATTACTTCCATTTCGACGGCGTACGCGTCGATGCGGTGAGCAATATCATTTATTACAACGGTGATTCCTCTATCGGACTTAATGATGGTGCGGTTGAATTCATTAAGAGACTTAACGCCAAGATACATATCGCCCATGACTCAGTCATGATGATTGCGGAAGACTCCACAGCATTCGCCGGAACCACAAAGCCAACTGAACAAGGTGGTTTAGGATTTGACTATAAATGGGACTTAGGTTGGATGAATGACACACTTAAGTACTACGCACTTGATCCAATCTACAAGAAATATGACCATAACAAACTCACATTCTCTATGGCGTATTTCTACGCTGATAATTTTATGCTTCCTCTTTCTCACGACGAAGTCGTTCATGGAAAAGGCACAATTATTAATAAGATGTGGGGCGATTATGATCAAAAATTCGCTCTTCTCAGAAATTTATATACATACCAATACGGACACCCAGGAAAGAAACTCAACTTTATGGGTAACGAACTTGGTACATTTGATGAATGGAATGAAAACCGTGGATTACAATGGAATTTGAAACAATTCCCAAAACACGACTCTTTGAGTCGTATGATTCATGACTTAAATGAAATCTATAAGTATCATAAAGCCATGCATTATCAAGAACATAATCCAGAGAGATTCCATTGGTTAATGGTGGATAACAAGGACCAATCCGTCTTTGCTTTTGAAAGAAAAGTTGATGATGATGTTTTGGTATTTGTTTACAACATGACCACAAATTATTATGATTACATAAGTATTCCAGTCATTGAACAGGGTGAATATGAAGAAATATTCAACTCTGACAAAGACATCTATAGTGGCTGGGGTCAATATAATGGTTTACCTGTTAAGAGTGAACCAGGTAGTTTCGAAGGTTTACCAGCACATATCAGCATTAAACTTGCTTGCTTAGGTGCTTGTATCTTCCGTCTTAAAACAGAGAATAAGAAGAAAGTCGTAAAGAAAACTACCAAGAAAAAATAGAAATTTAAGGGAGTTTAACATATATGTTTGAAAACAAAGCTGCTTTCAAGAAAGCTTTTACTGAGCGCATGCTCGAGCGCTATGGCGTGTCCGTGAGCGACAGCCACATTTCCGAGAGATACGCAATTTTAGGTGAAATGGTCAGAGACTACGCAAACGTCGACTGGGGCCACACCAGAAATAAATCCATTAAAAGAGACCAAAAGACATTAATCTATTTCTCCATGGAATTCTTAATTGGCCGTCTTTTAGTTAATAACATGCAAAACATGGGTATCTACGAAGTAGCCAAAGAAGGCTTAAAAGATATGGGTATGAATATCCATGAACTCGAAGAACAAGAAACCGATGCCGGTTTAGGTAACGGTGGTTTAGGTCGTTTAGCGGCCTGTTTCTTAGATTCCATCGCTTCTTTAGGATACTTAGGCCATGGTAACTGTATCCGTTATCAATATGGTTTCTTCCGTCAAAGAATTATCGACGGAAAGCAAAAAGAATTCCCAGATCAATGGTTAACCAATGGTAACGTTTGGGAAATTAGACGTCCTAAATATGAAGTTGAAGTTTCTTTCTATGGAAACCCAGAAACTTATTTAAAACCAGATGGAAGTTATGCGATTAGAACTGCTAATGCAGTTGTGGTCCGCGCAGTTCCATATGATATTCCAGTTGTTGGTTATAGAAATCACGTCACAAACTCTTTAAGACTTTGGAACGCTGAACCAACTACTCACCATTTGCCAAAAGATGTTTCTTTCGAAGATTACTTAAGAACATTAGAAGAATTATGCCATGGTTTATATCCAGACGATTCCACAGAACATGGTCGTATTTTACGTTTAAGACAACAATACTTCCTCGTTAGTAGTGGTATTCAATGCACATTAAAGAGTTACTATAAACACCATGGTACATTAAAAGGTATTCATGAACACTATGTGTTCCAATTAAATGATACACACCCAATCTTAGCCATTCCTGAAATGATGAGAGTCATGATGGATGAATACGGCATGGGCTGGGATGAATCCTGGGAAGAAGTCAGACAATGTATGGCTTACACTAACCACACCGTTATGGCGGAAGCGTTAGAAAAATGGCCAGTTAACTATGTCCAAAACTTAATCCCACGTTGTTTCATGATCATTGAAGAAATCAACCGTCGTTTCAATATCCAAATGAATGCGATGGGTGTTAATGATGGTGAAAGATATGCGATGAACATCATCAAAGATGGTCAAATCCATATGACTAATTTAGCCATCTATACAGCCTTCTCCGTGAACGGCGTTGCCGCTTTACACACAGAAATCTTAAAGGCATCAACATTTAAAGAATTCTATAAATTCATGCCTGAAAAGTTCAATAACAAGACAAACGGTGTTACTCATCGTAGATGGTTAATGAACTCTAACCCTGAACTTGCTAAGCTAATCACTTCTAAGATTGGTGAATCTTGGTACACCAATATGGAAAAGATTAAAGCGTTTGAAAAATACGCTGATAACAAAGAAGTTTTAAAAGAGCTCGGCAAGATCAAACTCAATAACAAGAAAGCATTAGCAAAATACGTCAAAGAAACGCTCGATATCGACCTCGATGTGAATTCCATCTTTGATGTACAAATTAAGCGTCTACACGCCTATAAACGTCAATTGCTCAATATTTTCCACGTTATGTATCTCTACCAAAGAATGAAATCGGATGATTCCTTTAGAATTTATCCTCACACATACATCTTTGGCGCAAAAGCCGCACCTAGTTACGTGTACGCGAAGAAGATTATCGAATTAATCCTCGCTGTCGCTAACGTTATTAATAACGATGAAGAAATCAGTAAATACTTAAAAGTCGTCTTTATCGAAAACTATGGTGTCTCTTTAGCAGAACTCATCATTCCTGCTGCTGATGTCTCTGAACAAATCTCCACAGCCGGTAAAGAAGCTAGTGGTACCTCCAACATGAAACTCATGATGAATGGTGCGGTGACATTAGGCACAATGGATGGTGCCAATATTGAAATCGCTGAATCCGCAGGTGAAGACAACGAAGTTATCTTCGGTTTAAGAAATGAAGATGTTGAAGAACTCAATAGAAACGGTTCTTATAACCCATGGGATATTTATAATTCCGACTATAGAGTGAAGAACGTCTTAGATTCCTTATTCTCTGGCGAATGGACAAATTACCGTCCAGACAAGTTCAGAATGATCTTTGATGAAATTATGAATAACAGAGATTGCTACTTCATTCTCAAAGACTTCGACAGTTATGTTAAAGCCCAAGAAAAAGTCAGTGAACTCTATCAAAATAAAACCAACTGGCAACGTATGTGCTTAATGAATATCGCTAACAGTGGTAAGTTCACAAGCGATAGAACCATCAAACAATACGCTGAAGAAATTTGGAAATTGGAAAAGGTTAAATAATATGGCGAAGATTATCCTTGATGAATTATTTAAAGCACAAGAACAATTAGACGCCACAATCGCTAAGAACCACGGCATTAGTTACGCCACAACAAGGCATAGACGTTTAATGGCGTGCATCGTGGAAATCGGTGAATTAGCAAACGCCACAAGATGCTTCAAATACTGGTCTAACAAAGGCCCAGAAGCAGAAGAAATCGTTCTTGATGAATACGCTGATGGTTTGCATTTCTTCCTATCTCTTGGTGTGGATATTAAAACTTCTAAAAGAAGTTATAATCTCACCAAACATGAAGATAACTTAACCGATCAATTCTTAGAGATTTATCATCGTTTAGATGTTTTTAAGAAAAAGCAAGATGATGCAAGCTTCATTAAAGCATTCCAAGCATTCTTAAATCTTCTTCCATTGCTCGGTTATCGTTGGAAGAAACTTGAAAAAGCATATTATAAAAAACTTGGCGTCAATTACAACCGCCAAGAAACAAATTACTAATTAGAAATATTTAGATTAAAGTAGGGTATCAATTTCCTCTTCGGAGAGGACGGTGATACCTTTTCTTTTTAATAACTCTGCAGTAACGCCCATACCATTTACGAGTTTACCTGAGAATGTACCATCATAGATTTTATGTGTACCACATGATGGGGAATTTTCTTTTAAGATAGCAATCTTGATTCCTAAATATAAGCAGATGTTTAATGCGAGTTCTGCACCAGCTTCAAAATTCTTGGTGACATCTTTGCCATCACTCATCTTGACTCTGTCTTTTACTCTTTCGCTTGGTTTTCTTGGGGATTTTAATCCGCCTTCCATTTCAGGGCAAAATGGAACGAGTTCATACTTCTCTAATAAGAGAGGTATTTTATCGCTGAGATTGTTTTTACCATTGTACTTGGTGTTGTCACCAACTAAACATGCTGAGATAAGAATCTTTTCCATAAACCGTAAATATTCTATATTTCAGGCGCTACTTAATCAAGTTATAATATTTCCATGTCTAGCAAAGAATTCACTTATATACATAAGAACAAAGAATATCGTCTTATTGTGACCCGCAAACACATGAAGAGTGTTCGCTACACATATAAAGATGGTATTTTTAGAGTGAGTGCTCCATATCTTTTTGTTACACAAAAACAGATTGAAGAAGGACTAGATAAATACGCTGATAAATTACTCGCTTTAGATGTGAGAACTAAAGCTTCAGATGATAATCACATCTTCATTCTTGGGAAGGAAGTTCCTATACAAGAAAGTGGTGAAATTAAATTTAACGATGAGACATCGATTAAATATAAAAACCGCGAAGATTTAGAGAAGAAACTCATGAAGTGGTTTTTACAAGTTATTGAAAAAAGACATCGTTCTTACGAAAATATTATGGGTATTAGAAAACCATATAAGGTTCGTCTTAGAAAGATGAGAACTAGATATGGATCCAATGCTTACAGCACACATTCGATTACTTATTCATCGATTTTGATGCATTATTCACTCGATGTTGTTGATTCAGTTATCGTTCATGAATTAGCCCATGACAGTGTGCGAAACCATTCAGAAAAGTTTTATAAAGTAGTGTATACATATTGCCCTGATTACAAGGCGCTTCATAAGAGATTAAGGAAAGGAGAATTTGCATGATTAAAGAGATTAACAGTAAAGATAATAACAAGCTCAAACATGCTGCTTCATTAAAGGAAAGTAAATACCGCAAAGAATATAATGAATTCCTTTCAGAAGGTAAGAAATCTTTAGATATGGCTTTAAAAGCCGGAAATGTTAAAGAGATTTTTACCGTTAAACCAATTAAAGAAGTTCCTCAAGATATCACTCAATATGTTTTAAAAGAAGACTTGCTTAAAAAGATCAGTTCCACAAAGAATCCAGAAGGTATTGTCTTTGTGTGCAACGTTGTAAATAGAAAGCCCAAAAAGTTAAACAAAGTAGTGTATCTCGATCACATCAATGATCCAGGGAATATGGGCACGATTATTAGAACTGCACTCGCATTCGACTACGATGCAATTATCGTGAGTGAAGGTAGTTGCGATGTCTATAATGAAAAAGCCATCGCGGCAAGTAAAGGCGCTATCTTCTCTCTTCCAATCCTTCATGGAGATTTAGATGAATATAGAGAAGGAAGACAAGTAATTGTATCTGCACTAAATGAGAAAGCGGTGGATATTAAAGATGTCAAAAAACCTCAATCATTCATCTTGGTTGTGGGAAACGAAGCCAATGGTGTGGATGAAGCAATAATTGCTTCCGCAGACATTGTCACCAAAATCGAAATTAAAAATATAGATTCATTAAATGTGGCAATTGCTACAGGAATATTAATGGATCATCTAAGATAGCTTGAGTGGCCCTCAAGCTTTTTAAATGTTTTTTATACCGTAGATATTGTTTTTCCATATTTAAAAATATGAACGCTATGATATAATCGTTATACGTGTGAATTTGATGTAGGAGGAAACGCTTATGCAAAATGAAAAAATAAAAGCGATTCTAGAAGAGGGTCTTAAGCAAATTGAAAAAGCTGAGAACCTCGATGATATTAACGAACTCAGAAATCGTTATTTAGGTAAGAAAAGCGAACTTGCTTCTATGGGAAGTATCATCGCTACATTACCAGTTGAAGAAAAGAAAACATTTGGTCAAGAAATGAATGAGACCAAGACAACCTTAGCTAACGCTATTGATGAGAGAATGAATGCTCTTAAAGCTAAAGCTTTGGAAGAAAAATTACAAAGAGAAACAATCGACATTTCTCTTCCTGGCCGTGAGAGTAATCTCGGTGCAAGAAATCCATTCCATATCGTTAAAGATGAGATGACAGAAATCTTCTTAGGTATGGGTTTTGAAGTTGCTGATGGTCCAGAAATTGAAACCGATAACTATAACTTTGAATTATTAAATATCCCAAAGGATCATCCTGCTAGAGATATGCAAGATACCTTTTACATTGATGAGAACACGTTATTAAGAACCCATACTTCCCCAGTTCAAGCGAGAACTATGGAAAAAGCCCAAGGTAAACCAGTTCGTATTATTTGTCCAGGTAAGACCTATCGTAGAGATGATGATGATGCGACACACTCACATCAATTCGCTCAAATCGAAGGCTTAGTTATTGATAAGAATATCAATATTGGTCACTTAAAAGCGACATTAGAACTCTTTGCTAAAAAGATGTTCGGTGAGAAGAGAGAAATTCGTTTAAGAAGCTCCTACTTCCCATTCACAGAACCTTCCGTTGAAGTTGATATCACCTGTGCAAACTGTGGTGGTAAAGGCTGCAATATGTGTAAAGGTACTGGTTATATCGAAATCTTAGGTGGCGGTATGGTCCATCCAAACGTTTTAAAGATGAACGGATATGATCCAGAACAATACAGTGGTTTCGCTTTCGGTATTGGTATCGAAAGAGTGGCCATCTTACGTTATGGTATCGATGACATCCGTAAGTTCTATAACAATGATGTAAGATTCTTACATCAATTCAAAAAGAAAGGCTAAGAGAGGAGGATACAACAATGTTAGTTAGTTTAAAGAATATTAAAGAATATGTTTCTCTTGAAGGCTTAACCGCAGAAGAAATCGCAAATGGTCTAACATTTGCTGGTGTGGAAGTCGAAGAAATTAGAAAACTCGCCTCCGGAACAAACTTAGTCATTGGTGAAATTAAAACATGCGTTGCTCACCCAGATAGTGATCACCTTCACGTTTTAAATGTCGATTTAGGTAAAGAATATGGTGTTGAACAAATCGTGTGTGGCGCGCCTAACGCCCGTGTCGGCTTAAAAGTTATCGTGGCCCGTGTGGGCGCGAAACTCCCAGGCGGAGAAATTAAGGCAGGAGTCATCCGTGGAGTCCCATCTAACGGTATGTGCTGTTCCTTATTAGAATTAGGCGTTGATGCTAAATATTTAAGTGAATATCAACAAGCTGGTATTGAAGAATTACCAGAAGATGCACCAGTTGGTGAAGAAAATGTCTTAGGTTATTTAGGCCTTGATGATGAAGTCTTAAACCTCAAAGTCTTAGCTAATAGACCAGACTTATTATCATTATTTAATGTCGCACGTGAGATAGGCGCTATCTTCGAACGCGAAGTGAAAATCCCAGAAATTAAAGAAAAAGCTGATTTTGAAACCGACTTAGTAGTGGGTAGCAAAACCGATAAATGTACACAATTCTCTGGCAAAGAAATCAGAGAAATCGTTGTTAAAGAATCTCCAAAATGGATGAAAGAATACTTAATGGCGATGGGTGTGAGAAGCATTAACAATATCGTTGATATTGGTAACTATGTTATGCTCACAACTGGTCAACCATTACATATGTATGACGCTGACAAATTATCATCCGCTAACTTAACAGCCCGTGACGACTATGAAGGCGACTTCGTTGCATTAGACGAAAAGACATACAAAGTCATTCCAGGAGATATCGTTATCTGCTGTAACAAGAAACCTATGTGTTTAGGTGGTGTTATGGGTAGTTTAGAATGCGCAGTCGATGAAAATACAAAGAACATCTACATCGAATCCGCTTCATTTGATGGCGCAACAATCCGTCATACATCTTCCCGTTTAGGTTTAGCCAGTGAATCTTCTTCACGTTTTGTGAAGGGCACAAATCACTTCCAAGCGGAATATGTCTTAAATTACGCTGCAAGCTTAATTAGAAGATACTGCGAAGGTGAATCCTTCTCTGATATCGTTACATATCAAGCTGAAGAATATGCCGAAAAGAAGATTACATCTTCCGTTGAAAGAATTAACGGTAGATTAGGTACATCCTTCACACCAAAACAAATTAAAGAAACATTAGAAAGATTACATTTCAAAGTGTTCATGGGCGATAAAACATTTGTCGCTGCTGTCCCATCATGGAGACTTGATGTCACATGTGATGCTGACTTAAGCGAAGAAGTAATCCGCTTATTAGGCTTTGAAAACGTTAAATCTGAACTCCCATGTTTAGACACTAAAGTCGGTGCTTTAACTCTTGAACAAGGCAGATTAAAGAACATCCGTTACTTACTCTTAGACAAGGGTTTAGATGAATGTTTAACTTATTCCTTAATCAGTAAGAAAGAAGAAAAGTTATTTAATTTATTAAATAATGATGAACATTACAGCATCTTAAATCCATTAACAGATGAAAGAGAGGTGTTCAGAACTCACATCCTTCATTCTTTACTCAAAGTCGCTACATATAACGTCGCAAGACAAAACAAGAATCTCGCTTTATTCGAGACTTCCCATATGATTAGCAAATCTAGCAAATCCACAAACTTAGCTATTGTCTTAGTTGGTAAAGAAGCTAGACAAAAAGAAATGGAAGGCATTCCATATGACTTCTATCATATGAAAGGCTTAGTGGAAGCCATCATGGATATGTTAGGTGTTGAAGCATCTCGCTATAGATTTGATAGAAATAAAGAACACCTTGATGAATTACACCCAGGCAAATCTGCGACAATTATCTTCCAAAACCAAGTCATTGGTAGATTCGGTGAATTACATCCAAATAAGATCGCAGAATACGATTTAGGTAAATCCAGCGCAGTCGTTCTTGAGATGAACTTAGATAGTTTATTATCCGCAAAGGTCAGCACAATCAAGATGACACCAATTTCTCGTTTCCCAAGCGTCTCTCGTGACTTAGCATTCGTGGTTGATAAAACCGTGGAAGCAAAAGACTTAATTAAGTCCATTAAGTTCGCTGGAAAAGCACTTGTGAGCGAAGCTCAAGTCTTCGATGTTTACGAAGGTGAACACGTTGGCGAAGGCAAGAAATCTATCGCTATTTCAGTCACATATTCTTGCGATGATCACACCTTAACAGATAAGGAAATCATCGAAGTTGAAAACCGCATTAAGTTCGAATTAACCAAACAATTTAAAGCGGAATTAAGAGGCTAATTTAAATGAAAATCAATCGTGCATTATTACAAAACGGAATCAGCAAAACGTTTGAAGAAACGATTGATTTTTCATCTGTCACATTTGATCCAACTCACATTAGAAGCATTCCGTTTTGTGAAGTAAAAGCAAAAGCCACGGATTATGAGGATATTCTCCTCGTCCAACTTCACATCAAAGCGGATGTTGTGGGAGTGTGTTCTTATACCCTAGAAGATGTCCCTCTTCACTACGAAATTGATGATGAAATCAGTTTTACTGATGATCCTGAAGATATCGATAATTATTACGAGAAGAATAACCTCATCGAAATGGATCAATATGTCCTTGGAATTTTACTCGCAAATGTTCCAATAAAAATCATCAAAAAGGGAGCAAAATTACCAAAAAGTGGTGATGGGTATCGTGTCATGACAGAAGAGGAACACGAAGCTGAAAAAAAGAAGAGAGGCAACCCTGCTTTCGATATCTTGGACGAATACGAATTCGACGAAGATTAAAATGTCTACGCGTAGCGTAAAATCACTAATAGGATCCTGATGAAAATGTCAGGATTTTTTCTTTTTAATTTTCTTTAAAAAATACTTGCGAGTTTGTACTTATTGCACATATAATTTAGGTACCTAGTGGTAGAAAGTGGGAGAAAGTGGTAGACACAATGTTTTACGGTTCCTATTCACACAATCTCGATAATAAAGGCCGTTTGGTCATTCCTAGCAAAATGAGAGAGGAATTTGGTGGCAAAGCCTACATGCTCAAGGGATACGACGGTTGTTTGTCTATCTATAAAGAAGCTGACTTCGCCAAATTAATGGAAAAGATCAACTCCTTATCTTTCAACAAGAAATCCGCTCGTGAATTCATCAGAACACAATTAGCTTCTGTTTGCGAGTTAGAGATCGATCGTCAAGGCAGAGCCTTGCTCCCAACTCAATTATTAAATAACTATAGCATTGGAAAAGAAGTCATCGTCGTCGGTGTCTGGGACCATATCGAAGTATGGAACAAGAAAGACTACGAAGAATATTCTAAAAACTCTAATTCCTCATTCGAAGAAAACGCAGAAGAATTAGAATCTAACGACTAATATGGGAAAACATATTCCTGTATTACTTAATGAGACCATCACTGGTTTAAATATCAAACCAGATGGAATATATGTCGACCTTACTCTTGGTAGAGGCGGTCATAGTGGCGAGATTTTGAAGAAACTTCAAAAAGGACACCTATATGGCGTAGATCAAGACGAGGTAGCTATCGAGGAAAGTAGAAGATATTTAGAAACTATTTCTAATAACTTCACCCTCATCCACAAAAACTTCTCCTTCCTAGATGAAATCATGGAAGAAAATCAGATTGAATATGCCGATGGCATTTTGATGGACCTCGGTGTTTCATCACCACAGTTCGATGAAGGAGATAGAGGATTCTCTTATAGAGAAGATGCCAGACTCGACATGAGAATGGATCAGAGAAATCC
This sequence comes from Caryophanales bacterium, assembly GCA_016290145.1. Taxonomy (GTDB): domain Bacteria; phylum Bacillota_I; class Bacilli_A; order RFN20; family CAG-826; genus RUG13091. The sequence goes on along the minus strand of JAEESX010000001.1, from coordinate 14,409 downwards.
TTTGACAGCTTACGACATCGTTAATTCATATAGCCTTGATGAAATCTTTAAGATTTTAAGAGGCTATGGCGAAGAGAAATTCGCTTATTCAATCGCCAAGAACATTGTTAAAGCACGTGAGAAGGCACCAATTGAAACAACGTTCCAATTAGTGGAAATCATCAAACGTAGCAAACCGATGAAAGAATTAGCGAAAGCAGGACATCCTGCAAAACAAAGTTTCCAAGCACTTCGCATTGCGGTCAACGATGAACTCAACGTTCTATCGATCGCATTAAATAAAGCTCTTAAAGCTTTAAGACCACATGGTGGTCGATTAGCGGTCATCACATTCCATTCGTTGGAAGATAGAATTGTGAAGAACGTATTCAAAGATGCAGCAGTGAGCGAAGGCAACAGATACGATATTCCTATCAAAGTAACAGAAAAGGAATACCAACTCATCACTCGGAAGCCTATCGTGGCTGACGAGCAAGAGTTAGAAATCAATCACCGTTCCATAAGTGCCAAGCTGAGAATTATAGAAAGAAAGTAGAAGGAGGTAAGCGCAATGGTCATGAAAGATAAATTAGTTAAAACAAATCACAAAGCAAGTTATTACTTTATGAAGAAAGCTTCAGTAGTTGCATTAGCAGTTGTTTGTGGTGCTTTTGCCATTGCTGTTCCAACCTACATTATTCAAAACTCAGCCAAGAATACAACAGCCTTAGCGGAAGAGGATAAAGAAGAACAAAACAAGACAGATAATGGTGGAGAGGATTCAACAATCTATGAATCTTACAACTATTAAGAAATTCAATCTTGTGATCTCCCTCTGGTTAATAGTCGTGCTTGTCACACTCGCAATCTTCGGACATGAGCTAGGCAATTACGGATGCTATATAGCCGCAGCGGTCGTAGGCGCTATCGTAGTGCTTATGAATGCAGGAGTGTTAATAAGTGGTTTAATCGCTCCAGTAGTCCGTGAAAAAAGGGTTTCCAAACAATACAATTAATTCTTCGGAAGAAATAGTACAAAAATAGTAGTTAAATAGTAGTTTTTACGAAAATAACTACTTTTTTATTAACATATATTGTTAATTCTTGTATATTCATTTGTAAGTTATTAAAATAACCTTGATTGGTAAAAGATTATGGAAAAATACGTAGCAGCAATTGAATTTGGAAGCAAGAAAATTAAACTTGTCGTGGGATATGAACTAGACGGTAAAGTCTATGTCCTTTATGCACTCACAAAACCTTATGGGCACATCGTCGAAGCAGGTAGTGTTACCAATCAACAAAAACTCGCCCAAGCGATCGCAGACGTGCGTAAATTTTCTGATCCATCCGCTAAACTAAAAGTTTCCATTTCCGAAGCCCTTCTTTGCTTGCCTCCATTTGGTTTAGAAATCTTTGAGACCAAACAAGTAACTACAGTTATTTCTGACGAAGCAAAGATTGGTAACTTAGATATTAAAAATATCTATTCCTTAATCAAAAATGGTGCCTTACCACTTGAGAACCAACTCATTGATGTCGCACCACAAAGATATGTATTAGACCAAGGTCGTTCATTCTTGAAACCTCCACTAAATGAAACTAGTAGCACACTTACAGTATTCGCGAAGGTACACACATTACCTAAACGTATTAGTGGTGAATTCAAAGCCGCAATGACCGCTGGTGGACTTAGCATTAAACGTTCTGTCGTCGCGCCATTCGCAGCCGCAGAATTATTAAGCACATACGAAGACATACCTAGCGACTACATACTCGTAGACATAGGTTCAAATATCACAACCGTGTCACTCGTAGGCGATAAAGAACTCTTCGCTTCCAGATTCTTCGAATGGGGTGGAGATAGAATTACTGAAAGAATCGTTGAATCATTCAACATCAACGAAGCCGATGCTGAAAAGTACAAGATTACATACGGCATCGATAAACGCGAAATGAACTTCAAAGCCCCTGTCTGTATTACAGATGATGGTGAAGGTAACGAAGTTAAACATTATACAGATGAGCTCAACGCCATCATTAAAAATGAATTAGATCTATTCGTTAAACAACTTAATGGCGCAATCGATGAATTATTAAAACCATATGATAGTTCATCTAAAGCCTTACCAATGATTCTCATCGGTGGAGGCAGCCGCTTAAATGGATTAATCGAATTCGTTGAACCAAAGGTTCAATCTGAAACAGTGAAAGCTGTTGCTCCTCGTTCATTAGGAGCGAGAAATCCAACATTCACAAACTGCTTAGGCATGATCATTGCTAATAGCAGATACCCAAATGTGTATGACGAAACACATCCACGCGTTGGCCAATTACAACGCGAGCCAAATAAATAGGAGGAAAGACAACTATGGAAAATTACGATTTAGATAATTTCGAACCAGCAGCGAAAATAGTTGTTATTGGTGTTGGCGGTGCAGGAAATAACGCCGTCAATCGTATGATTGATGAAGAAATTCAAAACGTTGAATTCTTTGTTGCTAACACAGATAAACAAGCCCTTTCAACCAGCAAGGCCACCAACAGAATCATCTTAGGTGAATCCATTACTGGTGGTTTAGGTGCAGGTGGCGAACCAGAAATCGGTGAAAAGGCCGCAGAAGCAAGTGCTGACACAATTAAAGAAATTGTGAAAGACGCAAACATGGTCTTCGTTGCCGCAGGTATGGGCGGTGGTACAGGTACAGGTGCTGCTCCAGTTATCGCTAAGATTGCTAGAGATGCCGGTGCATTAGTTATCGCTATTGTCACAAGACCATTTACCTTTGAAGGTAAAAAACGTGTTGTTAACTCCATCGATGGCTTAAATAAACTCAGAAACAACGTCGATAGCATTATCGTTGTTAGCAACGATAAATTATTGATGACAAGTGGCAACGCTCCAATCAGCCAAGCCTTCAATGATTCTGATAACGTCTTAGCACAATCTGTTAAAACAGTTGTTAACTTAATTCTCTTACCAGCAGTCATTAACTTAGACTTCGCTGATGTGAGAAATACATTAAAAGATGCCGGTGTTTCCTTAATCGGATTCGGTATGGGTTCTGGTAACAATAGAGCAAAAGATGCCGCTAACGCAGCGCTCTCTTCTCCATTACTTGAAGCATCCATTACAGGTGCAAGAAGAGCGATCGTTTCCGTCACATGTGGACCAAACGTTAGCTTATTCGATGCCCAAGAAACTGTTAACCTATTAATTGATGCATCTGGTCATGATATCGATGTCAAATTCGGTGTGGCAATTAACGATCAATTAGATGATGAAATCTTAGTTAGCGTGATCGCCAGTGACTTTGAAGAAGAAGTTGACTTCTCTAAACCAAGCGTCTTCCAAGTTCCAAGCAGAAACGAACACGAAGAAGTCTTCAAGACACCAGATGTTCCAGAATTTGGCGAGCAACCTCAAGAAGCCAAGAAAGAAGAAACATCAATCACTGATGACAGCATCTTACCAAGCTTCTTAAGAGACTAATTAATTTATAAAATAATTAGAGCGGGGAAACTCGCTCTTTTTTATTTTCGTATTTTGTGCGAAAATAAATCCGTATGGGCTCAGATGCTCATAAGCTTGTTATAAAAGGAGTTATGCTCTATGGATTATAAAGATACATTATTGATGCTTAAGACAAACTTCGAAATGCGTGGTAACCTCGCACAAAAAGAACCTGTCTTAGTGGAAAAATGGAAAGCAGAAAATTTATACGAAGAAATGAATCGTAACCGTAAGGATGCGATTGAATTTGTTTTACATGATGGTCCTCCATACGCAAACGGTGATATGCACTGTGGTCATATGCTCAATAGAGTCCTTAAGGACTTTGTCGTGCGTTATAAGAATATGCAAGGCTATAAGACACCATTTGTTTTTGGCTGGGATACACATGGTCTTCCAATTGAAAACCAAGTCACAAAATCTGGTGTTAATAGAAAAACCACACCAATCGCGGAATTCCGTAAGAAATGTGAAGAATACGCTCATAAGCAAGTTGAAAGACAAAAGGAGCAAATTAGAAGATTAGGCTTAGTTGGTGATTTTGATCATCCATACTTAACTCTTCAAAAAGAATTCGAAGCTAAACAAATCGAAGTCTTCGCCAAGATGGCATTAAGAGGACTTATCTATAAAGGATTAAAACCAGTTTATTGGTCTCCAAGTAGTGAATCCGCCTTAGCGGAAGCAGAAATTGAATACAAGGATGTCACATCCCATTCAATCTATGTCGCATTCCCAGTAAGAGACGGCAAAGGTGTTGTGGATAACGATGCAAGATTTGTTATTTGGACAACAACTCCTTGGACACTTCCTGCTAACTTAGCAATCTCCGCTCACCCAGACTTTGTCTATGGTGAATATATGACAAATAAAGGAAAACTTGTTTTCCTTCAAGAATTCGCTGAAAAGTTAACTGAAGAATTAGATTTAGGCGAAATTAAATTATTAAAGACAATTAAAGGTAGCGATTTAGAATTTGTCGTCTGCAAACATCCATTCTATGATCGTGATTCCTTAGTTATCGTTGGTACTCACGTCACAAACGATGCTGGTACCGGTTTAGTCCATACCGCTCCTGGACATGGTGTGGAAGACTATCAAGTCTGCTTAAAATACCCAGGAAAAGGTTTAGAACCATACTGCCCTGTTGATGAACACGGCTATATGATGGAAGGAACAGGCGAAGGAATCGAAGGTTTGTTCTATGAACAAGCAAACGATGCGGTCCTTAAAATCATTGAAGAAAATGGTTCATTATTAAAACACACAACATTCGTTCACTCCTATCCACATGACTGGAGAACAGGTAAACCATTAATCTTTAGAGCAACAAATCAATGGTTCTGCTCAATCGAACCAATTAGAGAAGAAACTCTTAAGATCATTCACGATACAAAATGGTACCCAGCTTGGGGTGAAACAAGAATGGTTAATATGATTAAAGACCGTGCTGACTGGTGTATTTCCCGTCAAAGAGCATGGGGTGTCCCAATCCCAATCTTCTATGCGGAAGATGGCACACCAATCATCGAAAAAGAAGTCTTTGACCACGTTGCTAAACTCTTTAGAGAAAATGGTAGTAACATTTGGTATGAAAAGACCGCCAAAGAATTATTACCAGAGGGATATAAGAATGCTCATTCACCTAATGGTGAATTTACCAAAGAAAACGACATCATGGATGTCTGGTTCGACAGTGGCTCCTCATGGGCTGGTGTCTTACAAGGTAGAGGCATCTCTTATCCATCCGATTTATATCTCGAAGGTAGTGACCAATATAGAGGTTGGTTCAACTCCAGCTTAATCGTTTCTGTTGCGACAGAAGATAAAGCTCCATACAAGGCTGTTGTCAGCCATGGTTGGGTTTTAGATGAACACGGTGAACAAATGCACAAATCTAAAGGTAACGGCGTTGACCCAAGCAAGATCGCTAATGTCTATGGTGCAGATATTTTAAGACTTTGGGTTGCTAGTGTTGATTACCAACAAGACGTCCGTATCGGTGATAACTTAATCAAACAAATCGCTGATCAATATCGTAAGATTAGAAACACCTTAAAGTTCATCTCTTGGAACTTAGCGGATTTCGAACCAGTCAAATCAGTCACAACTTTTGAGAAAGTTGACTTGTTCATTTTAAATAAACTTGATGAAGTCACAAACTTCGTTATCGATTCATTCGATAAATATGACTTTAGTAGCGCAATCAGTGCGATTATGACATTTATGTCCGCTGATTTATCTTCCTTCTATTTAGATATCAACAAAGACGTCTTATATTGCGAAGGTAAAGATAGCATGAGAAGACTTCAAGTTCAAACCGCCTTATATCGTATTGGTGAAGTCTTATTAAGATTACTCAATCCAATCCTTCCATTTACAATGGATGAATTTAATAACAACCTTCCAGGCAGAAGAGAAAAGAATGTTCAATTCCTTGATTATCCAAAACACCGCATTAGAGGCGATAAGGAAGCAAAAATCGAAGCGGAATATCAATTACTCAAGAATCTCCGTGCTGACGTCTTAAAATGCCTAGAAGAAGCAAGAAATAACAAAGTTATCGGTTCTAGCCAAGAAGCTAAAGTCGAATTAGCGATTGTTAATGAAAAAGAACAATATGATGCATTATTAAGTCAAATTAACGCAGAACAACTCGCAAAGATTTTTGTGGTCAGTGAAGTTGTATTAAAAGAAGACTTAGATGCACCTGAATTAACCGTGGCAAAAGTGAAAGTCTTAAGACATGCTGGTCACTTCTGTGAACGCTGCTGGAATTATGAAGATGATGCAGTCCTTCAAGAAGATGGCACATACTTATGCAAACGCTGCCAGAAAGTCGTAGGTAAATAAAATGAAAAATGAATTTTGGGGCAAAGTCCTAAAAGGACTTAATTGGTTCTTACATTCTTACATTTGGTTATTCATTATCTTTATTGCTACAGATATTATTACCAAACAATGTGTTGTGAGAAACCTCGCTGAAAATCAATCAATCGTTCTCATTCCTTCCTGGATTGCAGACAAACCATTCTTAGCTATTACATATGTCATTAATACAAATGCCGCATTCTCATTCGGCGTTGGTAGTGCTTTAGCTAATAGAATCTTCTATAGCATTGTCGCTTTCTGCGGCTTTACTATCATTGTCACAATCTTCGTTTGGAAATATAAGAAATTACACGGCGTTGTCAAAGCTTGTTTAATGCTTATCGCAACAGGTGCTTTAGGTAACTTAATTGACCGTTTATTCTATAGCGCTGATTTCTTACATGGAAGCGAACATCTCAATGGTGTTGTCGACTGGATTGACTTCCAAGTCATTTGGCCATTCACATTCAATATTGCTGATGCCTGCGTTGTTATCGGTGTCATTATGATGATCATCTACTTAATCGTTGATGAGGTTAAAACGACAAAGGCAAAGAGAAAAGCCGAAGTAGAACAAACAGGTGGCAAAGTTTTATCTAAAGAAGAAATCTCTAGACTTGAAGGTGAAGGTGCCGCTGACGAAGACCTCGACGAAGAAGAAGACATGCACGGTGTCGATGGTGAATAATTAATTATTCAATGGAAAAGTTTATCGTTAAAGAAAGCCAAAACAATTTGCGACTAGATAAAGTTCTGGTCGCTTTTCTATGTGATAAATCTAGAAACTATATCTCTAAATTAATCGATGACGGAAATTGCTTTGTGAATGATAAACCCGCCAAAGCATCATTAAAGGTTAAACCCGGAGACGTCATTTCAATTGATATTCCTGAAGATAAACCTCTTGATGTCAAAGAAGAAGACATCCCATTAAATATCATTTATGAGGATGAAGACATTCTCATTATCGATAAACCTCAAGGACTTGTTGTCCATCCATCAAATGGACATTGGGAACATACATTAGTGAATGCGATTATGCATCACTGTAAAGATTTAAGCGGTATCAATGGTGTAATTAGACCTGGTATTGTCCATCGTATTGATAAAGATACTTCTGGCCTTATTTGCGTAGCAAAAAATGATACCGCGCACAATTTCCTTGCCGAGCAACTTAAAGATCACACAATGAGCAGAACATATGTGGCTTTAGTGAGAGGCGTTATTAAAGAAAACCATGGCACAATTAACATGCCAATTGGTAGAGATGAAAGAAATCGTCAAAAGATGGCGGTCACTCGTAATAACTCTAAAGATGCGATTACAAACTTCGATGTATTAGAAAGATACGCTGATAATACATTAATTGAATGTCACTTAGTGACAGGTAGAACACATCAAATTAGAGTGCACTTGTCTCATATTGGATATCCTGTAGAAGGTGATCCATTATATGGTGGTAGAAACTACAAGAAGTTATATGATGGTGGTCAACTTCTCACTGCGGTGAAATTAAGATTGATTCACCCACGCAGCAAAAAAGAAATGGAGTTTGAAACCAAACTCCCTGATTACTTCCAAAATATAATCAATAATTTAGAATAAATTATTTTCCAAGAACTTCGTTGTAATTAGCGAAGTTTTTCTTTGCGACTTTATATAATTCTTCTTCGCCGTATTTTTCTAAGAATCTCTTAGCGAATTCGGTGACTTTTTTACTCGCACCAAATGGAAAATCCATTCCGTATTTTTCTGATAATCTTTCCATCTCTTTGAGATAGGAATATCTCGCAATCACGCTGGCAAGTGCAACGCATGGGAAATAGGATTCACCTTTTGTTCTAAATGTGATGTCTTTGACTTGTTCTTCGTTCGCATCGTTAAGATATTTGTAATATGTTTTTTCCGCGACAAATTGATCAACGAAGATGTTTAAAACATCTATATATTCTTTATGCATATTGAGCAATGCTCTATTATGCATCTTAGCTTTCATAGAATTGAGGTTTTCACCTTTATCGAGCATCTCATTATATTTTTCATTTGTGAGTGTTAATTTGGAATATTGCTTAGAAAATTGCTTTGCAATTTGTGGGCCGATTTCCATGATCTTTTTATCACTCATTTTCTTACTATCATGGATGCCGAGTTCAATAAGTGTATGGATGTCACTTTCCTTAACAAAAGCAGCGACCACAATCATAGGGCCTAAGAAGTCTCCGACACCGACTTCGTCGCTACCGATTTGATCTCCATAGAAAAGCCAGCCTTCTTTGACTGTTTCTTTCTTTTCCTTAATCTCAACTTCAGGATCCCAGATTTTCGCTTCTAATAAGGCATTATCACCAAAGAATGTCACTTTTTTGTTCTCTTTCTTTGAAAGATAAGCAGTAATAATGACACCATTATTTGTAGCTTGAAAATCGACATACTCACCTTGATTATTAACTAAAGAATCTTTGTAGTAGTCTCTCATAACTTCCACTAAAGTGGAGTTTACGGTAATAGTGACATTTTCTTTCATATAAAATACTTTACCATATTTTTTATTCGTGATTAAGCATTTCGCGTATGTATGTTATTATATTTGCATGCAAGACATTTATTCGACATTTGAATTCAATAAAATTCAAGAATCTATTAAAGAATACGCAAAAACAGAATTAGCGAGAGAACAGATAGATAACCTTAAGATGTTTTCCAAACAAGAGGATGTGAAAGCAGCGCTTTTAGATTTGGATGAAATGATTTCTATTATTAATAGATTTGGTATTATGCCAATCGCCACAAGTGCGAATGCTTTATACCTTATTGATCTCGCTAAGAAGACTGGATTATTAACTCCAAGAGATTTAAACCTTATCGCGGATGATGTTTTAACTAGCCAAGCTATTAACAAATTCGTCGCTAAGATTGATGTCTCATATGAACGTATTATGAGCAAGATTTCTACTTTTGAAGATTTATCTTCTTTAGAAAAAGAAATTCATAGAGTTATTACTAATTCCTTAACTGTTAGCGATAACGCGACACCAGAATTAAAAGAAATCCGTCAAAAGATTAGAAAAGCTGAGAACTCCTTGCAACAAAAGGTTGCTTCTTTAGCATTTACCTATAGTAAATATTTAAACGATGATAACGCCACAATTAGAGATGGTCATTTTGTCTTACCTGTTAAAACAGTAGATAAGAGCAAAGTCTTAGGTATCGTTTATGATGTCTCTGATAGCGGAGCAACCACATTCATCGAACCTATGGAGATTGTCCAAATCAATAACCAACTGACCGCTTTAAAAGTAGAAGAAAACGATGAAGTGAGAAGAATCCTAAAAGGATTAACCGCATTAGTCTTATTACAAGAAAAAGAAATTATCCATAACAACGCAGTTATTGGTGAATTAGATTATTTAATCGCTAAAGGATTATACGCTAATGAAATTGACGGTGTAGTTGCAGATAACCAAGCTGAACAAATCATCACATTAGAAGAAGCAAGACATCCACTCATTGATAAAAATAAAGTAGTGGCCAATTCATATCACTTAGATAGTGAACAAAGAATCGTCATTATTTCTGGTCCAAATGCTGGTGGTAAAACAGTCAGTTTAAAAACTGTTGGTATCATCGTTATGATGAATCAGTGTGGGTTAGCGGTTCCAGCGAAGAAAGCAATCTTAGGATACTTCAAAAATATCTATATTGATATTGGTGATAACCAATCATTAAGCGATAATTTATCAACATTCTCCGCTCACATGAATCAATTAGGTGAAATCACCCAAAAGATTGGTGGTAAAGATTTGTTATTAATCGATGAATTAGGCACAGGAACTGATCCAAAAGAAGGTGAAGCCCTTGCCTTAAGCATTATTAAATACTTAGAAGACAAACATTGCTTAGCGATGGTCTCTAGCCACTTCGCTGCGTTAAAAGAATATGCTTTCTTAAGTCAACATATCGATAACTCATCCATGATATTTGATGAAGAAAAACTTCTTCCAACATATCAATTTAGACAAGGTGCTCCTGGCATGAGTTATGCTTTGGATGTCGCCACTAGATATGGCATTAATGAAGATATAGTTGCATATGCAAAAGATTTCTTAAAGAGTCAGAATAAAGATGATGCTAATGAACTCATATCTATTCTCCAAAAGAAATTAGATGCTGCGAATAAACTTGAGAATGAACTCAAGAAGAAAGAAAAAGAATATAATGACCGCGCTAATAAGTTAGATGCGGACGAAAAAGCATATAAAACAAGAAGAGAAAAACTCCTTGAAAGCGTTAACGAAGAAAAAGAAGAAATCTTAGAAGCGGCTAAAAAGGAAGTTAGAGAAATCATTGATTCCTTAAAACAAGATGGCGCCACACTTCAAGAAGCCCATAAAAAACTTCACGCTATTGAAGATTTAGAAGAAAGTCAAGAACTTGTCTCATACAATGAAGAACTCAAAGAAAACGATTATGTGACCATTCCTGCATATGATATGAATGGTAGGATAAGCAAAATCGAAAAAAATAAAGCTATTGTTATCGGTGATAACGGTATGTCTTTTGCTATTAGCAAAGACAAACTTCACAAGATCAATCCTCCAAGAGTGAACAATGTCAGAAAGAGCCAAAACACTTTCGATATTTCCCTTGGATTAAATGTTGGTTTAGAACTTAACATCATTGGATTACGTGTTGAAGAAGCGAAACAAGAACTCATTAAATACATCGACAATTGTCGTCTTAAACACTTCAACCAAGTCCGTATTATTCACGGCTATGGAAGCGGTGCTTTAAGAAAGATGACAAGAGAATATCTTGATACACAAAAAGATTGTAAATATCGTCCTGGTGACGCTAACGAAGGTGGCGGTGGCGCTACTGTGGTAATTTTTAAATGACCGAGAAAGTAAAAACTTGTATTGCTAATCTCAAACACTTACCAGGTGTTTATTTAATGCATGATAAGGACGACAATATTATCTATGTTGGCAAAGCCAAAGATTTGTTCAAAAGGGTGAGTCAATACTTCTTAAGACCTCAATCTGGTAAGGTTTTTAAGATGGTACAAAATGTCGATTATTTTGAAACCATTATTACTGCGAATGAGAAAGAAGCTTTAGTTTTAGAAATGAATCTCATTCAGAAATATTACCCAAGATATAACATTCTTTTAAAAGATGGCAGCCATTATCCATATATCGCTTTAAAGAAGAAAGGTGATCCTATTCTTCAAATTAAAAGAAACGATAAAGATAAGAACTACGATTACTTTGGACCATTCCCTAACTCAGGTGCGGCGTTCCAAACAATCTCATTATTAAATAAAGTGTTTCCTATTAGGAAATGTCAGACATTACCATCCACAACTTGCTTATATTATCATCTCGGTCAGTGCTTAGGACCATGCGTCAATAAGATTGATGATGCAACTTTCGAACAAATGAGAGAAGACATCAAATCTTTTATGCGTGGTAATAACCAAAAACAAAAAGCGGAAATAAAAGAGAAGATGCTTAAGGCCAGTGAAAATCTCGAGTTTGAAACCGCGAATGAATATAAGAAGATATTAGACGCTATTGAACATATTAATGTGCAACAGAACGTCGAAAACAGCGATAAAAAGGATCGCGATATCTTTGCTTTCTCCTCTAGACAAGGTTATCTCGCTTTAGCGGTTCTTTCTTATAGAAAAGGATTACTTTTAGGTAAGCAAGTCTTCACGGTGGAAGAATTCGGTGATAACGAAGAACAGGTCGCTGATTTAATTCTTCAGTTCTATCAAAAATATCCAACACCAAGTGAAGTGGTTATTAATAATAAAACCATCATCAATCTATTAAACGATTTATTAGATGCCTCAGTGGTGGAAATGACTAAAGGCAAAGTTCATGAACTAGTTATTAATGCAAAAGAAAATGCTGATAATGCTTTAGATGAATATTTCTTATCGGCAAGATTAGATTCTAACAAGTTAGAAATGTTAGAAGAATTAGGCAATATCATTGATATCCCAACTCCATTACATATCGAATTATTTGATAATTCTCATATTCAAGGTGCTTTCCCTGTGGGCGCAATGGTGGCGTTCATAAACGGCGAACCCGCAAAGAAGTTATATCGTCGTTTCTTAATTAACCATGAAGAATCTAGAGATGACTTAGCGAGTATGAAAGAAGTTGTATACCGCCACTATAAGAGACTTGTTGATGAAGAAAAGAAACTCCCAGATCTTTTACTTGTCGATGGTGGTCTTAACCAAATCAATGCTGCAGCACTAGCTTTGCTAGAAGCGGGTGCTAATGTGCCATTATTCGGTTTATACAAAAACGACAAACACCAAACATCTGGTCTTATCGATGGAAGCGGCAAAACATACGAACTTAATAATAAGAATCTCTTCTTTATGCTTACAAGGATGCAAGATGAAGTCCATAGATTCGCGATAGCGTTCCATAAGGAAAAGAGAAACAAAGGAATGAAAGTATCTATATTGGATGACATTCCTGGTTTAGGCGAGAAGAGAAAAGAGATGCTCTTACGTGCCTATCAAGATTTGAACGCTTTAAAGAATGCATCTATTGAAGAATTTTCGCAGATATTACCACCTGAGGTAGCGAGGGCCTTATATAATAAACTTCATAATTAACTTGAAATAAAATAACTGTTTGCTTATGATAATAAACGCGGTTAAAAATATGCCCTCGTAGCTCAGTTGGATAGAGCAACTGCCTTCTAAGCCGTAGGTCAGGCGTTCGAGTCGCCTCGAGGGTACCAAATTGAAATAAAAAGTCCTGATTCATCTCAGGGCTTTTTATTATTCTTCGAGTTCCTTTTCTTGCTTATCTTTTTTACTTTTCTTATACAAGATAATTGCAAAGCATAAGGTGATGAGTGCCATTACTGCACCACGAATAATCTCAGCTATTAATAGTTTATTACCATTCATTCTTATGAATTTTGTTTCAAAATCGAAGAGAAAATGGATAAACATACCAGGAATGATGCTTTTGCAAAGCATATACATTTCTATTGTCAAAAAACCAAAGATTAAGGCATTAATCACAGTTAAGATCATCATAGCGATGTTTCCATCAGTTAAGATGGTTACAGAATGACCTAAAGCAAAGATTAAAGATGAAATGATAACTATCCACTTTATATCGAATGCCTTTCCAAGATAGTAAGGAATAATACCTCTAAAATATAATTCTTCAGCGATACCCACGAAGAGATATAAATATAAGACTGCAAAAAAGTATTGTATCGATTCGATACGAAATCCCTCTATTGCACAAGGAACAATAATTAAAAGAAGAGGAAGAAAATATAAAACGTTTCTTGCACCTTCTTTTGTTACTCTATTAAAACCAATTTCACTGGTGTTCCATTTTTTGGTTAATAGAAAAATAAGTGGAAGCAATAATGAAAGAAGCATAAAGCTTCCCTGTAAGATAATAGTGGATATTTTATCTAGTTTAGTAATTGAGGCAATTACACCAGAGGTAATAGGAAAAGCCAGAATAATAAGGCACCAAAGTAATGAAAATAAAATAGCTTTAAATTTATTCATAAGAGCTTAAAGATTTTACCATAACTATTGGATATCCAGATCCAAAAAGTGACATAAATGACATTTTCTTTTCTCTTTTAATAGTAAAACCATTTTTCTTATAGAAACTAATGGCTGTTTTATTCTTGGAAAATACTTCTAATACAATGGTATTAAAAATCCCAAATTCAGTGGCCTTGTTAAGAAGAATTGTACCTATTCCTTTATTTCTATAATTCGGATTTACGACAATAGTGTCTATATATAATTCTTTATCATCGCTAACTGCTGGCTTTTGAAAAATCGGATTCATTTGTTTCGCAATAATAGCACCTTTAAACTTACCAAAATATTTTTGACAAATTTCCTTTTTAAAATTTATAGGTCTAACTTTGTTAGTGCCTAATCCAAGCAATCCTAAAACTTTGTTTTCTTCTAAGTAGCAAAGGAATAGTTTTGGATCGAATATTTCTATGAAAAGTGCTTTTTTCTTCTCTTC